>CAYTIZ010000006.1:0-22106 GCA_964437885.1 uncultured Enterobacteriaceae bacterium | reverse complement strand
GTTATTTTTCTTATTGCGCTGATTGCGGGTAAAACGTAATGAGGCGGTCTACCTGATCCTTCGACAGGATCTTGACAGCCTTACCGACTGTCTGGATAAAGGCCAGGCGCATATCACCGCGCTGGCTTTCCGTGTCACGGATCGTTTTAGATACGTCCTGCCAGTTCGGTATTCCGACCGCTGTTTGTTGCCACAAGCGTTCTTCAAGTGCGTCTATCTTATCTTTCATGTTCTGACTCTGAGTCTGCCATTGCTGTTTGATTATTGTCAATTGATCACGTTGTTGAGTATTTAGCCCTATATTATCGGCATAATTAAGAAAGAAGTTTTGTTCACCCAGATGATACAGGTGTGCCGCGTTGTCGTAACCAGGCAGGCTTGTTGTCGACATTTTTTCAGCAGCACCGGGCCGTTTTCCCATCATTGACATCATCTGCATTTCTCCCATAGCGGATGATGTTGAGTGATGTTCCGATTTCATCATTCCCTGCGGTTTCATATTCTCCATGCTCATGCCTTTCTCCATACTCATACCTTCCTTCATGTTCATCTTGCCTTTGTTCTTTGGCATACTCATGGATTTTTCCACAATTTGCCCCGGCTTTTTCGACCCAGAATCTTTATCTGCGCCTTTACGTGGAAAGGATGTATTCGTGCCTTCGCTCTGCCGAAGTCTGTTTTCTATACGCAGTAACTCAGCCTGGATTGCCGTGATGTTGTCGGATGCAGATTGATCCGTTACGCTGGGTGGGGCGTGGTCGGCAAGTGACCCCTTCTCTGCAGCTATTACGGGAGCTAGTACAGTAAGCCATGTGGCTCCGATCAAAAAAGCACATGCTATTCGAAAATAAACAACCGGATTGCACCGAATTTCAATGTATTCTTTCATATGTTATCTCTTCCTGATGTTTCTATGACATTAAAATATCTTATACCTTCAATGGCTACAATGCACCGAAACTTGCTAAACAAATCGTTACTGTTTTATTGTTAATTTGATCTGGATCAACAAGATTGTCTAATCAAAAGCTAGAATTAACGAATAGGTTTAAGACATAAGTTGAAATGATTAGTATAATCAGACAGCCAATAGCAATTCAGATTTTTAGCAGTATTTTGATGCTGATGGCATTGTTTGCGTCTACCGCTTATGCGGTACCCTGCCATGGTTATGGGCAAGCTACATTTCAAACTAATCAAGGGTATGTTATTGCTCAGGACATATCAGATACTTTCGTCGCTATTGAAGTGAATGTCATTCAGTACAATGCTTACCAATGTTGTACGGTAATATGTAGCACATTATGTGAATCACATAATATTCCTGTTGGCCCGTTATTAATTTCTTCATCGTTTGAAAATAAACAAGCTGTTGATATACCAAAAACAAATCGTCATAACGATGCTGATCTTGAAGATATACAAGCTAATTTGAAGCTACAGACTTATTATCAAATTAGTCATTCCGTCACTTCCTCTTTATTACAAACAACGCTAAAACATCGCATACTCCTTATTTGATTCTCTCTATTCAATATCCCGTGTTTTACGGGATTAATTGAAGGTGATCTATTCCTTCAAATGATGACTTAAGTTTTTATTTGCTTAACCATTTTACCGTGTATCACCTGTTAATGTTCCTGGTTAATTATGTTTGAGCATGATTAATTTTGAAAAAAACAGTTAATGGTACTTCAGGTGTTCTATTTGAGGAAAATGATGCTTGTAAATGAATTATCAAAACACAGTAGTGTAACCACGGATTCAATACGCTATTACACACGCATGGGGCTACTTCAACCTGTTCGTGATCCAGTCAATTCATATAAATACTATAACAGCAGTGATATTAAAAAAATAAAATTTATTATCATGGCAAAGCAACTTGGTTTTAAATTAGCTGAAGTTCTGGATATATTCAAAGATTGTCAGGAAGGTGATTCACCTTGCGCGAGAGTAAGGGAAATCATATATAAACGTATTATTGAAAACAGGGAATTATTATCAGAAAAAATGGCACTTCAATCTCGCATGGAAAAAGCATTAGAGGAATGGGTAAAGATACCAGATGCTCCAGTAGATGATAATACAATTTGTTTTCTGATCGAGTCGTTTTTTGAACAAGAATCTTATGAGTGCAGACAATAATATTGATACAAGTTAAATCATATTATTTTGCGATAGAAATAGTCAGGTTTAAACTGATGGATAAATATTATAGGTATTAAATAACCAGTGAAAATAACTATTGTTGTTCACGGTCTAGATTAGTCTGATGCAGTTATTAAACGAGTATTCTAGCCGTTGACTTGCAGTAACATTGAGACAGAACACTATATTTAGTGCACAATTTAATTGAGGTATAAAAAATGTCAAATTTAAATATAAAATTATGAATACAGATAAACAGAAAACCAAATCGGCAACGTCAACAACCGGCATATCCAGAACGCTCCTCTGGAGCACAATTATCACTATAGCTGTAATAATGGGGCTAGTGAGTTTTTTGCTTATGGAAAAACCGGAGGCAAAGACAAATATCGCTGAGGTCATCGTGTACAAATCGCCTACCTGTCATTGCTGTGATAAATGGATTGATCATCTTCGTGATGCAGGATTCCAAGTTACCGGGAAAAATAGCAACGATATGAACAGTATTAAGTCAAATTTTGGTGTGGCATATAATCTTCGATCTTGTCATACGGCAATAGTGGATGGTTACGTCATAGAAGGACATGTGCCGGCAAATGATATTAAACGTATATTGCAGGAGCGGCCTGAAGTGATTGGTCTTGCGGTGCCGGGTATGCCTAGAGGTTCACCAGGAATGGAAGCTTCTAGCAAAGATGCTTACGATGTCCTTACATTTGAAAAAAATGGGCAGACCAAAGTGTATGCTAGTTATTAAAAATAAACTTTAAGTGTTGACCTATGTTCAAGACCTATGTTTTAGACTGTAATTATATTGATAGAGTATATTTGAAATATGGCTTCTGATTTATTTTATTTGGCGTAAATATTATGAATGTAAAGTTTAAAAATACTAATGAGAATTCATATCAAGTTAAGGATATTGCTCATACTGGAAATGTTTCAACAGATGCTATTCATTTTTATACAAAAAAGAATGGAAAAAGAATTACGAGTGTGGGGACACATGGATGATGTTATACCTATCGGTCATTTGACTTGCCATTTAATTGAAGGTGTTACCCGGAGAAAATAGCCATGAAAGAGTGTCACCATAATCATGAACACCAGCAAAAGCCAGTCGAGCAGACAAGCACAGTGAAGAACTATACTTGTCCGATGCACCTGGAAGTTCAGCAAGATTATCCGGGTGATTGTCCAAAATGCGGTATGGCATTGGAAGTACTAATGCCGCCGGGCAGCCAATCTAAAATACAATACACTTGCCCCATGCATCCGGAGATTATTCAGGATGGCTCAGGTGATTGTCCGAAATGCGGCATGGCACTTGAGCCACGAACTGTTGAAGGTGATGAAGAGGATGCTGAACTTATCGATATGTCCAGACGCTTTTGGATAAGCGCATTATTTGCAATCCCTGTTTTTATCAGTGCTATGGGGGCTGAGTTCTGGCCTGAAACAATAAGCGAAATTATTCAGCCACAATCACGGCAGTGGCTGGAATTAATATTGGCAACACCCGTTGTGCTATGGGGTGGTTGGCCATTTTTCGTACGCGGTTGGGCATCACTGGTCACGCGCAACCTGAATATGTTTACCCTCATCGGACTCGGAGTATCGGTTGCCTTTGTCTATAGTGTTATTGCTACCGTCGCCCCCGGTATTTTCCCGCCTGAGGTGTTCAATGAGGTTGGTGTGGTGCCGGTGTATTTTGAGGCGGCAGCAGTGATCGTCGCGTTGATATTACTTGGCCAGGTGCTAGAACTGCGGGCGCGCAGTCAGACCAACGCCGCAATCAAACTATTACTGGGGCTGGCACCCAAGAGCGCACGTATCGTACGCGAGGATGGTACAGAAGAAGATATCCCCATGGAACACGTACACGTCGGTGATACCCTGCGGATACGTCCCGGTGAAAAGGTACCGGTGGATGGCACCGTGATTGAAGGCGAAAGCAATGTCGATGAATCCATGGTTACCGGTGAACCGCTGCCGGTGGGAAAAAGCAAAGGTGAGCGCCTCATCGGTGCCACGGTCAATGGTACCGGAGGCCTGTTAATGCGGGCTGAAAAAGTGGGTGCGGATACCTTGTTGTCACAAATCGTACAAATGGTTGCTGATGCTCAGCGTTCACGGGCACCCATTCAAAGGCTGGTGGATCTTGTCGCGGGCTACTTTGTACCGGTAGTGGTAGTAATCGCCATTATTACCTTTATCGTCTGGAGTTTGTGGGGACCGGAACCGGCTATTGCCTACGCTGTGATTAATGCGGTGGCAGTATTGATCATCGCCTGTCCCTGTGCGCTGGGTCTGGCAACGCCCATGTCCATTATGGTGGGTACGGGTAAAGGCGCGATGATGGGTGTGCTGTTCAAAAATGCCGAAGCGCTGGAAGTCTTGCGCAAGGTGGATACTCTGGTGGTGGATAAAACCGGCACGCTCACCGAAGGCAAGCCAAAACTGGTAGCTGTCACATCGGTGGGTGACTTTGCTGAAGACGACGCCTTGCGCCTGATTGCCAGCCTGGAACGTGCCAGTGAACATCCTCTGGCCGAGGCCATTGTGCAGGGTGCGGAAGCGCGCAAACTGACATTAGTGAAGGCTGACAATTTCCAGTCAGTCACGGGCAAGGGTGTGACAGGCGATGTGGACGGGCACAGCGTCGCCATGGGTAACATCAAATTGTTACAAGACATGGATATCGATGCAGGAGACCTGCCTCAACAGGCCGATACACAACGTGCCGAGGGCCAGACAGTGATGTTTTTTGCCATTGATGGCAAAGCCGCCGGATTGATTGGTGTCGCCGACCCTATCAAGGAAACCACCCCCGAAGCGATTCGTGACTTGCACGCCGCTGGTATCAAGGTGGTTATGCTCACCGGTGACAGCCGGAAAACAGCCGAGGCCGTGGCTGCCAAACTGGACATCGATCAGGTGCAAGCCGAAGTGTTGCCCGACCAGAAAGCAGCTGTCGTCAAGCAACTTCAGGATGAAGGACGCATCGTCGCCATGGCAGGTGATGGCATTAATGATGCGCCGGCTCTGGAACAGGCCCATGTAGGTATTGCCATGGGAACGGGTACCGATGTCGCCATGGAAAGCGCCGGAGTGACCCTGGTGAAAGGTGACCTGCGTGGTATTGTGCGGGCACGGCGCTTGTCTCAAGCGACCATGCGTAATATTCGCCAAAACCTGTTCTTTGCTTTTATTTATAACGCACTTGGGGTACCCGTCGCTGCGGGTGTTCTGTATCCAGTTTTTGGTTTGTTGTTATCGCCAATGATTGCGGCAGCAGCTATGAGTTTTAGTTCATTGTCTGTAGTGACAAATGCATTGAGATTAAAACGAGTAAAACTTTAAGAATGGTCGATAATTATTTTTTAGAAAATATTAAGAAGGTGTTCTTATGGAAGGATTAGGATCATTACTATTATTTGCATTGCTTTTCTATTTGATGATGCGGTTTGGATGTGGTGCTCATATGGCTCATGGCACACACAATCATTCTTTAAATCAACCAAATCATATAGATCCCATTTGCGGTATGGAGGTCGATACTGATAAAGGGTACGGGAAAATGTATCTGGGACAACTCTATCGTTTTTGTTCCAGAGAATGTTTGGATAAGTTTGATGAAAATTCGGAACAATATTTAAACCATGAGGAGGGTGAATCATAAGTTATATAGTTTTGAATCTGTGTAGATCTATTTTTTAAGTAAAAAGGAGAAAAGAGTTGCGTAAATTAGCTTTTATAATGTTGTTGATTTCAAGCATGTGCGTTGGCGCAGTCGATATGACTGGAGAGCCATTGCGTTTAAAGGATGGAACCCATCTATTTTTTAGTGATGACGGTACTATTCGTATGGTAGATAAGGATGGCAAACCCATCACCATGAATGATGGTGTGGAAATGGAGCTGGAAGACGGCACGTTGATCATGATGAAAAATAAAAAAGTATGGCGCCATATTCATCGAAAGCATAAGTAATTCTATCAAAGATAAAATTTGTCGAGAAGTTGTAGTTTGGAATTCCAAATCACAATTTTACAGCAAGAAAAAACAAGGTAGGTTTAACTTATGACTTGTCCGGTTTATGATATACCAAATCAGGAGAGAGATAATGAATAGTAGAATTTCACTTGCAGCAGTAGGGCATGCGACCAGCTTATTTTTGTTGTTTACATTTACGCTATGTATCATTTTTGATCTGTTGTTTCCTGAACACGCTATGTTTAAAGCATGGCAGGATTTATTGCCAGGGTTTGAATGGCTTAGTTGGAAAAGTTTTATTATTGGCTCTATCGAAAGCTATGCCTATGGTTGGTATTTCGCTTTGATATGGGTTCCTATATACAATTACTTTATTTCAAAGAACGAAAAAACCGGGTCATGTTGTCAGTAGTGTTTTAACTTTATTTTTCATTAGAATGGAATTATGAATAAGCGACAGGCACATAATTTTCAACACAAAAAAATAATTTTGTAATGTGGATATTTTTGTGTTTCATTAACACATATGGCTCTATGTGTTCCTAACTATGTGGTGCTGGGATTGATCCAAAAATAACAAATAGCAGGATGAGTAATAGTATATAACAACCAGATATCCATAAAGGATTATTGTTATGTGCAATATTCTTTTTAATTAACTTCATTGATATAAGCACTTGTAATAGATAGTAAATTGCAAATCCTTTAGATGCATAATTTATTATTTCAAATACATTAGCGCTCCAAATAAGAACAATCGAAATTGCAATCACGATCGTGTAAAAAATATTATCAGGTAAATTTACCGGGAGTAATTCTTTGAGCAAACCACCACCACCGATGGTGTCAGCTAAAGCAGCACTCAATTGACTTGCCACTGCAGCAATTAATAACATAATGGGGAATACAATTAAAACCTGTCCTAATGTACGACTAATAGTAGTTTCACTCAGTTCAATAATTGGGAATTCCAGAAAGATAGGGCAAGTAAATCCAATAAATAATATATAAATAATCGCAGCAATCCACTGGGAATAATAAACGGCATTTATACGAGTTTTTTTATCATACGATGCACCCATGTATCGAGCTGTCTCAAACCCCTGGGTTATCATCAGCATGCCTGCTAACATAGCTAATGTATCCCATAGGCTTAATTGTTTTATTGCATTGTGTTCAAACCAGACTGTACCTGTTATTAGATCATAGGTAGCTAACGCTAATATAACACTGATAATTATGGAGAGCTTGATTGTAACCGCTACCAGCTCTATCGTTTCAAGACCATGTGCACCACGCCACCACGCAATAGCCATAATAACAAGAAGTAATCCCGTCGTTGCTAACTGAATATAAAATGGATTGGCTATTGAGAAACGATCAAATACAAACGCCATAAAAAGACTGGTATAAAAAGCTACTGATATTGCGAAGGCTATACCCAGAAATAATTGTGAAGCTGTTTCCAACTTTGCAATGCCATCATGTGGTTGATTTGTTAAATAAGCTTCTGCATAACAGATATTAAAGCGAACCACCGCACCAATGGCATATGCGAGTATTAACAATCCAGAAATCCCGGCCAGCGCCCATTTGCCCAGCACGGAATGTAATAGTGGAGCTACAATAAGAAAACCACTACCAATTATTGAAGCTAACGGTGTGACCGTAGCACGCCATTGATCAGAATGTCGTAATCGTTTCCCCGATAATAAGAATAAAAATAATATTGATAATACAATTACGAGATTATTCAATATACTCATGGTCAGTTATGATTTTTTGTTTATTTGATATTTATTGAGTAGAGATGAATTCTTATGAAGCATTAAATATAATCTGTAAGTACATTATTCTCCTTTTTTATATATATGTACATCCTGTTGTGGATAGGGAATAGAAATGCCTTCTTTATCAAAGGTCAGTTTTACTGCTTCAGTATAATCATACTTAACAGCTGAAAAATCACCTGCTTTTACCCAGGGGCGTACAACAAAGTTGACGCTGCTATCAGCAAGCTCTGAGACAGCGACAAGTGGTTCTGGATCTTTTAAGATGCGCCCATCGTTTTCTAACAGTTTGTTTAAGATATCTTTAGCTTTCTTTATATCATCGTCATAACCAATACCGAAAACCATATCAACACGACGTGTGTCTTTAGCAGAGTAGTTAGTAATGTTGCCACCGGTAATATTTGAGTTGGGAACAATAATCGCTTTGTTATCACCAGTACGCATTTGAGTAGAGAATATCTGTATTCCCTCAACTACACCAGCAACGCCACCTGCTTCAATAAAATCGCCTACCTTGAAAGGGCGAAAGGCAATAATCATTACACCAGAAGCAAAGTTGGATAATGAACTTTGTAATGAAAGACCAATGGCCAAACCCGCCGCACCAATAATGGCAATGAATGATGTTGTCTGGATGCCAAGTTGATTTAGTGCTGCAATAATAACAAAGGCGACTAGGGCAATATAAGCAATATTGCTTGTGAATGAAGCGAGTAGTGTATCAATTTCTCGTTTTTTCATTATTACAACAATATATTTCTTTAGTCGTTTGGCTATCCAGATCCCGCCAAACAGTATGGCTGCAGCAATAATAAGGTTTGTTAGTAATGCTAAAATTGATTCATTCATGATTCGCCCTCAATAGCCTAGTTATTTTTATGTGTCTTATTGCACCTTCAAATTCGAAAAAAAGCAAGCCCGATAAGATTAGATAATACTAAAAAGCAGAAATAAAGAAAGACGCTAAACTTTGAGACACCAGCAGAGAGATTTAATGAATGTGTTGCGTCCATCGGTTGAATCGATGAACGAAAGCAGACGCTAATATGTAAGTATTGGTTGAAAATTTATGACCTAGGCAAAATACTCACTTACATGATTTTATATTTAAATTTACATGGATTACAGTGTTGATGTTAGTATTGCAACTATGAATTTCTTAAATAATAAAAATCTGTGTCAAAAGCCAATTGCTTGGCTTCTAGTAGTAACGTTGTTTTTGCTTATGTTACTGCCCATACAGATTCACATTCATCATGATTTAGATTTTGATAGTCACCTCGGTGATGAGCACGTCATCGATTATCATGTGATGTTTGGCGGTGTCGACCATGCTTTCCAAGAAGAATCAAATGTTTTAGAGATGTCCTCTGATTTCATTGCAAAAAAGTCTACAGATAATTTGTTTAAGGTTGTTGCATTTTTCGTTCTATTTTTGTTGATGTCATTGCAGGCATTTTCATATTATCAACGTCGTTATTATTCAATACAATTCAATTATCAGAAACATTATAGATTAAACCCCCCATTACGAGCCCCACCGCTTTAACTCAATAAGCCTCATTTTTTAATTTTTTACGTTTAAATTATGCTGTTGTGTGCGTATTTTATGCGCATCAATGCTGATATTAATAAACTTGGATCAATTAAGTTTGGTTCAGGGGACAAATACAATGAAAACTTTTATAGCGTTAAGCTTGATCTTGTTATCAAGCAAAACTGTTGTGGTAGCTGCAGAATCAGATAATCGTATCCTCACGTTAGAGCAAGCGATCGTGCAGGTTCTCGAACATCACCCTCAATTAAGAATTGCTGATTACGAAGCGAAGGCAATTGCAGCCAGAATAAAAATCGCCGCCCTTAGACCCGCTGACTCTGTAAAGATAGAAATGGAAAACCTAGGTGGAACAGGTGAGGCTCGTTTCTTTCGAGGAGTAGAAACAACCCTTAGCTTGGCTCGTATACTGGAATTGGGAAATAAATCGACTTTCCGTACCAATGTCGTAAAACAGGAATCATATGTCCTTCGTGACATTCAAGATGCTGAACGACTAGATCTATTAGCAGAAACTGCTCGCCGCTTTATACAGGTTGTCGTTGGCCAGGAAAAAGTTATTTTGGCCAATGAGGCACTGAAAGTTGCAACAAAAATCAAAGAAATAGTTGAAAAGAGAATCGATGCAGCCAGATCTCCAATAGCTGAACGTCATCGGATTGACATTGATTTGGCGCGGCTGGAATTAGCGTTAGAACATGCTGAACACGAGTTAAGCAGTTCAAAGGTGATGTTATCTTCAATGTGGAATAACACTAATCCAGATTTTGATAATGCGAATGCGGATATTTTTAAACTTGATGAAGTATTTGCGGTAGATGTTTATGCACAACTACTAGATCGAAACCCGGATTTGATACGTTTTGCCACTCAGCAACGATTGGCAGATGTGCGTTTACGACTGGCACAGATAAAACGTAAACCAGATATAGAAATATCAGGCGGTATTCGATATTTAGGTGCTTCCGATGATGTTGGTTTTGTTTTATCTGCCAACATTCCATTTGGAACTTCGCAACGGGCGGCACCTGCTATTGAAGAAGCCGAGTTTCTGGGGATGATAGACCCATTAGAGTTCGAACAAAAAAAGACAGAACTCTATGTAACCTTGTATAGCATCTATCAGGAACTTTCACATAGTAAAATTGCGGCAGATTTATTACAAAAACGTATTATTCCATCAGCTCAAGATGCACTCCATGAATATGAGATACTATACAGTACAGGTCGATACTCGTTACTCGAACTGGTTGAAGCACAACGCACCTTACTTAATTCTCGTTCCCAATTATTAGAATCGGTTGCCAATTTCCATCGTTATCGTATTGAGATCGATCGTCTTACTGGTGCCCCAGTTACAACAGGAGAAACACAATGATTCGTAATGTTATATCTATATTAATAGTTCTTGCCATTATTGTGTTTGCAGGAAAGTGGATGTTATCAACTATGGGCACACATGAATTTCATGATCATGCAGAACATAGTGAAACTATGGACGAAGAATTTGTCAGAGGATCACATAATGGCAGGTTATTAGTAGAAGAAAATTTTTCTATTGAAATTACGATTTTTGAAACAGGTGTTCCTCCAGAATTTCGTGTCTACATTTATGATCGTGGCAATGCTGTTGACCCTGCTCAAGTAACATTATCAATTGAGCTTTCTCGTCTAGGGGGAGATGTTGATGAGTTCACCTTTACACCACAAGCAGATTATCTTCGTGGGAAAGGTATTGTCACTGAGCCTCACTCCTTTGATGTGACAGTGCAAGCAGAATATCAAAATAATGTATACCGATGGTCTTATCAAAACCACGAAGGAAGAACCCAAATCCTGGATACCATGGCACAGGAAACAGGTATCAAAACTGAAAATGCTGGTTCTAGAATCATCACAGAATATCTATCATTGAGTGGCAGAGTACAGATAGATCCCAACAAGCAATCTCATGTACGACCAAGATACGCTGGTGTTGTTAAATCAACGCGAAAAAACATGGGTGATTCCGTAACAAAGGGGGAGACTCTGTTAACCATTCAAAATAATGAAAGTTTGCAGAACTACGATGTTAAAGCACCTATTAGTGGCTTGATTACTCAACGTAATGTGCAAACGGGCGAGAGTACAGGAAATGAAGCTTTATATGTGATTACCGATTTTACTCAGATATGGATTGAGTTTGATGTCTTTAGTAAAGACTTATCATTAATAAAAACCGGACAACATGTAGATATAGTCACATTCGATGATCGACAAGTCCAAGGAACAATAAAAACACTTTGGCCTATGGTTTCAACAGAGAGCCAAAGTATCAAAGCGATCGTCCCCATAGACAATATAAAAGGTGAGCTTAGACCGGGACAGCTTGTTAAAGGGAAAGTACGTATTGCAGAACATGAAGTACCACTGGCAGTGCGTCAGTCTGCCGTACAACAATTCAGAGATTTTAAAGTCGTGTTTGCGCGTTTTGATGATATGTATGAAGTGCGCATGTTGGATCTGGGAAAATCAGATCAAGAATGGGTCGAGGTGTTAGGTGGGCTCAAACTAGGTACTGAGTATGTGACGGAAAACAGTTACCTGATTAAGGCTGACATTGAAAAGACAGGTGCCAGCCATGATCACTAGGGATGCAATATAATGTTTAGTTCAATTATTCGATTTTCCCTGGAACAACGTTGGTTAATGCTGATGGCGGCAACTGCACTAGCTGCTCTTGGAATATATAATTTCGGACAGCTATCTATTGATGCCGTCCCCGACATTACAAACGTCCAGGTTCAAATTAATACTGAGGCTGCGGGGTATTCTCCATTAGAGGTAGAACAACGTATCACTTTCCCTGTCGAGACGAATATGGCGGGCTTACCCAGACTGGACTATACCCGTTCGATATCACGATATGGATTATCTCAAGTTACTGTTGTGTTTAAAGATGGAACAGATATTTATCTGGCGCGCCAATTAGTCAATGAACGTCTAACAGAAGTCAAAGCACAATTACCTGATGGCGTCGAACCTGCGATGGGTCCGATAGCCACAGGACTAGGCGAAATATTCATGTATACCGTAACTAGCTCCGAAGGTGCGAAACATGATCCTATGCTCTTGCGTACCGTACAGGATTGGATCGTGCGTCCACAATTGAGACAAACACCCGGTGTGGCTGAAGTTAATACAGTAGGTGGCTATACCAAGCAATATCATGTGTTACCTGATCCTGAGAAACTTCGCGCATACAATATTAGTTTGAATGACATCATTAATACACTAGAAAGAAATAACATCAATACAGGAGCTGGTTATATAGAACGATTCGGTCGTCAATATTTAATACGTTCGCCAGGACAAGTAAATAATATTGAAGAGATATTAAATCTTACAGTGTTACAACGAGATGGTGTGCCAATAAAAATTAGTGACATTGCAGAAGTGAATCTTGGCAGTGAATTACGAACGGGGGCTGCAACTCAAGATGGTCGTGAGGTGGTATTGGGCACGGTATTTATGTTGATTGGCGAGAACAGTCGAGAAGTGGCACGAGCAACCGCAGCCAAACTGGAAAAAATAAAATCTTCATTACCTGAAGGAATAGCACTTAACCCACTCTATGACAGGACAGTATTGGTTGATAAGACCATTGCTACAGTACAAAAAAATCTAACCGAAGGTGCGCTATTAGTGATTGCCATTCTATTTTTATTTTTGGGTAATTGGCGAGCTGCATTCATAACCGCGATGGTTATACCACTTGCCATGTTGATGACGATCACTGGTATGGTTGAATCAAAAGTATCTGGAAACCTCATGAGTCTGGGGGCGCTTGATTTTGGTTTGATTGTCGATGGTGCCGTTATTATTATTGACAATTGTTTACGGCGATTAGCGCTCTATCAACATGACAATACTGAATTACCTGATTTAAAGACACGCTTACGAATTGTCCAGGAAGCAACGATAGAAGTGATTCGCCCAAGTGTATTTGGCGTTATTATAATTACTATTGTTTATATTCCGATATTTGCATTGAGTGGTATCGAAGGAAAGATGTTTCACCCGATGGCGTTTACGGTGGTCACCGCATTAATCTCCGCATTGATTCTATCATTGACCGTTGTTCCGGCAGCTGTGGCATTGTTTGTAAATGGAAGAGTTTCTGTGAAACAAAATCTATTGATGCGAGCCATCACATGGCTCTATGAACCAGCTTTACGTATGGCACTAAATCTACGCTGGGCAGTTGTTACTCTGGCTGTGGGTCTTGTGTTGTTAGCTGTTTTTCAAGCAAGTCGCATGGGAACAGAATTCATTCCTAACCTTGATGAAGGTGATATTGCCTTACATGCCTTACGAATACCCGGCACCAGTCTGACACAAGCGATTGAAATGCAGTCTTTGCTTGAAGCACGCATTAAAGATATACCAGAGGTCTCCCATGTGTTTACCAAGATTGGCACGTCGGATGTGGCTACTGATCCTATGCCGCCCAGTGTTGCTGATACTTTTTTGATTATGAAAGATCGTAATGAATGGCCGGATTCAAACAAGCCTAGATCAAAACTGATTAAAGAACTTGAAGCAAGCATCATAGATATACCGGGTAATCGGTATGAAATTACTCAGCCAATACAAATGCGTTTCAATGAACTTATATCCGGAGTCCGTTCTGATTTGGCGGTCAAAGTTTATGGGGATGATCTCGATCAATTGGTGGAGTTATCAGAACAAATCGAATCAGTCGTCGCTAAAATTGATGGTGCTGCAGATGTCCGTGTTGAACAGGCAACAGGACTTCCAATGTTAACCGTTATTCCGGATCGTGAACGGTTGTCGTATTTTGGATTGGATGTCAAAAACATTCATGATACGTTGCGAACTGCGATGGCTGGAGCAGTTACCGGACAAATATTTGAAGGTGACAGACGTTTTGATTTAGTAGTACGTTTGCCGGAATATATACGTACCGATCTTGATGTTTTATCACAGTTAAGAATAGAGTTGCCATCCATGCAAAATGGCAAAGTTAATAATGAGGGAAGTAATTTAAGGTCATTACCTAAAACCATTCCTTTAACTGAAGTTGCTGAAATTATGCTTAGTACAGGTCCTAATCAGATCAGCCGGGAAAATGGAAAACGACGAGTGTTTGTTACGGCAAATGTCCGCGGAAGAGATCTTGGTTCATTTGTTGCTGATGTTCAAAAAGCAATATCACAAGAAATTAGTTTACCGGAAGGGTACTGGCTGGATTATGGAGGTACATTCGAACAATTAATTTCAGCATCAAACCGCTTATCATTGATTGTGCCTGTAACGCTGTTTGCGATTCTCGGATTATTGTTTATGGCATTTAATTCATTCAAGGATTCATTGTTGATATTTACAGGCGTGCCTCTTGCGCTTACAGGTGGGGTTGCGGCTTTGGCGCTACGAGGCTTGCCTTTATCAATATCAGCCGCTGTGGGCTTTATTGCTTTATCTGGTATTGCGGTATTGAATGGAATGGTGATGCTCTCGTTTATACGTGACTTGCGAGCTGAAAATAAATTATTAGATCAAGCTGTTATAGAAGGTGCGTTGACACGGCTAAGACCTATATTAATGACAGCCATGGTAGCGAGCCTGGGCTTTCTTCCTATGGCATTGAATGTGGGAACTGGGGCTGAAGTACAACGACCACTGGCAACAGTCGTAATTGGTGGAATTATTTCTTCAACAATACTTACACTGTTCGTTCTTCCAGCACTGTATAGGCTTGTTTATAGAGATAACAAATGAAGTTAATTATGGGATATTTAGATGAGTTGTCACTTGACAACCCAGCGCCCATTTTCTACTATTTATAAAGAAGGTTGAAACATTGAGGAAAAAACACCCAAATAAGGAGATTGAAGCAGCCGTTAGTTATGGCGAGGATAAAGGTTGGTCTGTAGCTGAAAGCAACGGGCATCCTTGGGGAATTCTACGCTGTCCAAACAACGAAGCTGATTGCCGTTGTGGACATTTTGCCAGATGTCTGTGTGGAGTACGCCTAAGAGCACTGGAAATCATGCTAAACAATTAAGGCAGAAAGTTGATGGGTGTATCTACGATATAGAAGGTAATAAGAAGGATGATTTAGATGAGTGATTATGAATTTACATTAACATTCTCTCTGTCAGATGCAGAAAGTGATACAGAGCAATACCTTGATGCGCTGTTTGAAGCCGGTTGTGACGATGCACTTATAGGCATAGGTCAAACGGGTAGTATCGCGTTGGATTTCGTACGAGAAGCTGAATCAGCCACCACAGCAGTTGAATCTGCGATTGAAAATGTCAAAGCAGCTATTCCTGATGCTGAGTTAATTGAAGTGAAACCAGATTTGGTTGGACTAAGCGATGTGGCAAAAATACTAGATTGTTCACGCCAAAATGTACGGAAGTACATGAAAACTTATATAGATTTCCCTAAGCCAGTTCATACGGGTATAGCCTCACTCTGGCATCTGTCAGATTTGGCAACATTTTATAAATTTGATGTTCCACAATCTATTGTTGAGTTATCAAAAACAACGTTTAAGGTTAATTTGGACATCCAACAACATCATTATAAAAAAATGATCGAAAAAGATGAACATAGCTATGGGCTTGCAAGCTGATAAATACTTCAAAAACCAGTAAAAATCTCTAGACATGGGTGAGTGGAAATTGGCGTGTAACTTTTCGATTTAATAACAAGGATGCAGAAGTTGTAGATTACGAGGACTATCATTGAGGTATAGAATATTAAGATGCACAACCCACCACATCCCGGTAAAGTTTTGCGTGAGCTATGTATAGAACCTATGGGTTTGAGTATTACCGCTGTTGCTGATTCACTTGGAGTATCAAGAAAAACGCTTTCGGCTATTCTAAATGGACATTCAGGTATTAGTCCTGAGATGGCCGTTCGCCTCTCTCTTGCATTTGGCACATCTTCTGAAAGCTGGTTAATGCAGCAGGTTCAATATGATCTGTGGTTGGCAGAAAAGAAGCGTAAAAATCTTAAGGTTAAAAAACTCAAAAAGGCAGCATAGTTATTATTTATGCACTTTTGAATATACGATTTAGGCTGTAGGCTGCCCCGATTTATATAACCGAATATGTCTAAATCATTCAAAATACTTCTCAGCCAGTACCGTTGAGTGCCGTTAAGAAGAAAGAAGTGTTAAGGTAAGGAAATCACATCCGTACATCGCACATCCGGGTCGGACCAGTCATTTACTCAGATAAGCTGCCATTGTATATTGGAAATGCGCAGCAGCAGTCTAATTGAAATACCTAAGTGAAATTTGAAAACTATGTACATTATTGCTCTATAGTAATAATAGTAAGTGTTTGCTAATGCTTATGTAATAGCTGAATTAGTTTCTCTGTTGTTGTAACAGGTCTTGATTTTATTCCGTCGATTTCAATAGATGCATAAGCGAGTTTTGACGGATGACAATTAATTAGTTTGTACCAGCCATCGTGTCGGTGCGCGATAGTCTTAAATTCGTTCACTAATGGGTTATTTTGGTCTCCATAGATATCAATTGTTAAAGGAGGGCTTAACACTTCACGATCAATGAGTAATATACCGGCTTCTTCCATACGTGCTGTTGCGACTTCAGGGATGCATAAATAACGCAAGCCGTGCTTTGTCATTTTTTTGAGTTGAGGTTTGTCACCATAATAGGACAGAAGATTAGCAAAGCGGGTTAATGAAATATTTTCATCTATTTGTCGAGGTGGTGCTACATCATTTTTAGAAAGTAGTCTGCTGTTATAGCCACACAATTTGTTTCTAAAGTTCTGACGTATGAACTCAGCAGAGTCACAGGCATAGTCCAGGTATTTTTTATCAAAGGTAGTCCTGTAGAGCTGTAACATCGCTCTTGCCATGGCAAGCGTATCGGACAAGTGCAGTGGTTTATTGGTCATTATATTAGTCAGGTAGGCGCCAGAATCTGTTCGGCAATGTTCATTTATCCACTCAGCTGCTTTAATAGCCATGTTTAAGCTTTGCTGACTGCCACAATATTCATAATGTGTTGCCAGAGCTTCTATGATCCAGCCATTTTCTCTGGTCAATATGCGTTTATCTATATCAGGAATACCAATCATTTGACGTTTTGATTTGTTCATTGAAAAGAATATTGTTGGATTTATCCCGGCAACGGTGTCTGTTTGTCCTGAATAAAAAGCACCGACTTCCGATGTCATAAATTTTTTAACGTAAGACAATATAGAATTAGTCACATTTAAATACCGTTCGCTTTCTAACTGTGCATAGGCTAATGAATAAAGTCTGAGGTGACCGGCTTGTGCTGCTATGGTCTTACGGTAATGTGGTACATCCCATTTGCCCTGGGTAGAATATTGATAAACGCCACCCCAGACTGGATCAACTAATGAAATGGCATTGTCTAGTGTTAATCGTGCCATGCGTGTTTCACTTCGTTCATGATCGGCAGCAACAACTAATGAGTACTCAACGCTATCGCGATCAATAAATTTAACCGTTGATAATAATCCACCTCGTTCCCAGTCGAAGCTACGCATGTGCATATAACGTAAACGTCGTCGGCAATCGTTACTTAATACAGGATTAACCTGTTCGATTAATTTTAATTGTCGTTCGATTGTAATGGGTGCTTCATTGCTTGATTTTAATAATGCATGCATAAAAATTCCTCAACTAAGAATAAATGAATGTTTAAATTTAGCGGTAATCATGTAACGCAATGGGCCGCCGGCTTGAATAGCATCAAAGGGATAACATGTAATTAGAACTAATTTGTTTTCTGAATCGACTGGAATGGCATCAATTTTTGTCTTATCAATAATCTGTATCTCAGTTATTTGATAAGCACTGATTTTAGACTTCGATTGAAGTTCTAAATGATCGCCTTTTTTAAGATCTTTTAGAAAAGAAAAATGGGTGTCCCTGTGTCCGGATATAATGATGTTGCCCTTTTCCCCTGGCTTGGCACTGCCAAAAAGATGCCCTGGGCCGAAAGCCAGTGAAGAACCACTGGCTCCGGCCAGGACGATGTGGCTAATACCATAAGCGGGCGCAATAAGACGGGCAATTGGCCAGGTATCCGCCCATGGCCAGGGTTTCACCTCCTTTTGACCATTAAGCGTTTCTGACCATGCCGTCTCCAGGAGGAGTTGTGCAAACACCGCTTTGGCATGGATATAGGAACCTTGTCCTATGAACCAGAAGCCACAGAGGGGGAGGAACAATAAAACGACTCTAAAAATGCGATTTTTTCGCGATAACTTCGTCAGTGCCGTACTCGAACCCTCATGTATTACATATACACTCGGGTTCTGCGTGCGGCACTTCCTTGTTCTCACAAAAAAATCACTATTTTTAGAGCCGTTTATATCTATATTGAACATATGTTTAAACGTACGAATGATGACGACGGGTTAAATAAATAAATGACGTGAGTAACATTAGTATCAAACCAATAATAAAATTCATGCGTGCATCGGTTGCTGTTGCTGGAAATTGTTGCCCGAAGACTTTGTTATGATCCCAGCCTTTCGGTAAATGAGTTGGAATTGCATGTGAATCGAGTTCCTGATCTTTAGGACGTACGGGGGTAACATCGACGGCAACCAGACTGGTATATTTACTGACTAGATGATGTTCTAATGCTGTATCAATAATGGTTTGTTTTATTGATACAAATTCAGCGCCACGTTTTTGTTGCATTAGTGCGGCAATTTTACTTCTAGCCCATAGTGTAGAAATACCCTTTTGATTTTGCCCGCCATTGAGCTTTAAACTTGAAGACCAATTATTGTTGGCAACTTTCCCGGTAATGTTTATTTCACCGGGCAGTTGATTTGTTTTCGCAGTAATAAGCAATGGTTCACCTTGATATAGATCAATAATTTTTTTTGGCCATATCTCCATGTTGGTTTGCGTCCAATCGATACTAATGTCTTTTAATACTGGACTTTCTATTTTTTCAAATAACGTTCGCATCCGTGTTTGTACTTCATCAAGTTTGCCAATGTAGGTGTGTGTACCACGACCGAAATTAGCCGCGCGTTGCATAAAATGAGAGTTGGGCGCAGAACCTATGCCTATAGTAAATAAACGACTGCGTCCAAGTTTCTGTTGTATGATTTCAAATAAGGCTTGTTCATTACCGATACTGCCATCCGTCAGGAAGATAACTTGTCGCAGGTCATTATTTTTGTCCTGATTAGCCAGTGCAGCACGTAAAGCGATCGCCATTTCGGTTCCGCCTCCCGCATTTAATGAACGCACATAGTTGATAGCTTGTTGTAATGATGCCGGAGTAACCCATTCAGATTGATTAAATAATTTTGATGTTTGTGAATTGAATTGAATGACATTAAAACGATCCTCAGGTTTAAGACGAGTTAGTGCAAATTCCAGAGCGGCTCTGGCTTGAATTATAGATTGACCTCCCATCGAACCGGATGTGTCGATGACATAAATTATTTCTCTATTAAGTGTTTCAGAATTTTCTACACTGGGAGGCAGCATCATAATCATGGCGTAGGTATCGCCATTTATTTTTTCAGTGAATAATGCCGCCTTAGGTGCAACACTGGGATGCGGTTGCCAAGTCAATTCAAAATCACGATTTGCCAGAGTTGACTCTTGTTTTAGTATTATTTGATATTGGTCAGAATGTTTATTGACTTCAATTTCATGGTAAGGGCTATCAATTTTTTCCAATGCCAGACCAGCATCAAGATTGATTTTTATAGTGACTTTATTTTTGCGTTCACTTCCTGCTTGTAAAACAGGCGGTGTAATACGAGCTGCATCGGGAACTTCATCGGTATTAAACCCACACTTCTCCCTTCTGTTCGTAGCGAGGGTGTTGAGATGCTGCTGTAACAGAACGCACGGACTGGAAGACGGTGAAGGAGTAGTTGACACTACATCGAGTCGTCTGGAAGGAGTACGTTCTGTTACAATAAACAAATCGGCATCCGCAGTAGAAGAGAGGGGGGAAGTGCGGGTTAAAGCCCAGCCTGTGCCAGAAAAACCTTCAACATATTGTTTGTCAATATTGGGTTTGCCCGGGATGTAGCGCGTGCCAACAACCATCGGGAAACGTAATGAGAAAATTCCATTGTCGTAATTAACAATTTGTTGATATTCAATTTCAACTTTTATTGTTTCATGAGGCGCAATGTTGGCAACCGATGTTGTAAAGATATTTGGTCTTTCCTGTTCTGTCAGAGCAGCTTGTTTTCCCTGTTTTTTTGCTTGTTGGTAAATTTTCTTTGCATCTAGCTTTTCTTTTATTTGGCCTTCTATGATTCGATCACCAATTTTCAGGCGTAGTTGATCAACAGCAGCGTTTTCAGGCAGCGGGAAAACATAAATTCCTTCTTGCCAATGATCTGTCGTATTACTAAAACTTTGTGTCACACTGACACGATTAATCATGCCAGTGACAAGCATAGCAACATCAATATTTAGTTGTGCTGCCTTGCTGTATTGATTGCCATGTTTAAAAAGAAGTGTGCCTTGTCCAACTTCCGCAATATTGTCGATCATTTCAGGTTTACTTATGTCACCCTGAATTTGTTCCCCTGCATTAACGGAGATGCTGTTAAGCAAGATAAACAATATAAACGTAATGATTAAACCCGTGCTTAATCCTATAGAAGCCAGAAACACTCGAGGACTTGAAAGTCTATGACTTGATTTCATGATAACTTAAGCCTCACGATCAAGTGTTAAATTAATCGTTACGCGACGATCAAACACATAAGCTTCATTGTCGCCTTGTTTTGCCATTGTTTTACGCTCGCCATAGGCATGTGTTTGTAGCCGCTGATTTGAAATCCCGGCGCTTATGAACTCGGTTTTAACTTTATCGATACGCTTTTTACTAAGTGCCATGTTGTAAGTTTCTGAACCTCGATAATCTGCATAACCTTCAATCTGGATTTGAATTTGCGGATGGGGTTTTATTAATTCAACAAGCTGTTGAATTTGAGGGCGCACATCCTGACGTATTTCTGCATCATTGGTTTTATAATAAATGACATATGAAATACCCTGACTTAATTTTTCAAGGGACTGAATTTCCTGACTATGAACAACGCGTTGAAATTCTTCTTTAAATGTTTCCCGGACATAGGCTAATTCGTTCTGTTGATAAGCTAACTCGATACTCTTTGCGTTTAATTGTTTTTCAAGATTTGCAATTGTTTCATCTGCTTTAGTTTCACGAGTACCAAACCAACTGCCACCGGCAGCGCCAATAATTGCGCCGGGAGGCCCGGCTAATAAACCACCAATAATGGCACCGATGCTAAATCCGGCATTTTCTTTTGTGGATGAAATATGGTGTATGTCATCGGCATTGGCGATGGATTGAATTCCGAGTAAGCTGACAAATAATAATGTGCTATAAAATTTCATGCTGACACTCCTGTTTTTATACTGATCGCAATCGGATTAAACTGGTAACTATTAAAGACCATGGAAATGGCAGAGTTGGGTACTAAATAAGGAAATGCGGTGATGAAATGTGGCAAAAACAGGGCAATGACTGTCTATCTATTTAAATTTTCAAACAATCCCTCTAAAGT
>CAYTIZ010000005.1:0-22154 GCA_964437885.1 uncultured Enterobacteriaceae bacterium | reverse complement strand
GAGTCGGGAACATAGACCGAGAACGACTCAGGAGACAAAGTCGAGACGACGCAGAGATCGATGGTTTTTGACCCAAGTTTATCGTTCATGACTTGTTTAGAGGATCCCTATGTATATTTTCATTCATCTAAAGCAAAATAGACTTACTATATATCTAAAACATGAATTATTCGGCTATTTTTTCAAACATGCATTTATGGGAGAAATATGATGAGTAAAAAATTACAATTGATATCAGCGATGAGATTTATGAATTTCTGAAAATAAAATCTGACGAATCAGAGACAATTGAAATGGTTGCCGCGACTTATCTGGAAGAAGGGATTAATCTGGAAAAAAACTACGACAATAAGTCAGGAACCACACATGAAATTTAATACTATAGTTACAAGCACATTGCTTTCAATTTTATTGATAACACAAACAAATGCAGAAAGTGACTTCTCTAATATCTCTCTTAAAACAACATTAGTTAATAACAACATCTATATGCTCGAAGGTATTAATGGCTTCGCTGGAGGAAATATCGCAGTTTCTGCTGGCGCAGATGGTATATTAATTGTCGACGATCAATTTTCAGAGATGTCGGATAAAATTAAATCCGCACTTTCTAAAATCACTTCTGGAAAAATAAATTTCATTCTTAATACGCACTGGCATGGCGACCACACAGGCAGCAACCCTGTATTTAGTAGTGAGACAACAATTATTGCGCACGACAATGTCAGAAAACGTTTAATGACAGATCAGAAAAATTTTTTTGGTGAATCTCCAGCTCAAGCCAAAGAAGCCTGGCCTGTGATAACCTTTGCTCAATCTATTACGATTCATTTTAATAACGAAACGATTAAAGTAATTCATTTCCCGAATGGACATACCGATGGAGATTCAGTTGTTTATTTTGTTGAATCAAATGTAATACATATGGGCGATCATTATTTTTCTGGCATGTTTCCCTTTGTTGATATAAACAGCAACGGCAACGTATTAAACTTCAGCAAGAACATTAGTCGTATTCTTGAAATAATCCCAGAAGATATAAAAATAATTCCTGGGCATGGCCCTTTATCAACGCGCAATGATTTACTCAAATATGACAAAATGCTTAAAGACAGCATTGCCTTTGTGCAAAAAAATATTGATAGCGGCATGAACATGAAAGAAATTCAATCAAAAGGCTTGCCCGCATCATTCAAAACATGGGAATCCGGTTTTATCAAACAAGATAGCTGGATTGAATTTATTTATAAAAGCATAAAAGGATAGATTTCACCTATAAGGCTCGCATGTCATGCTGAATTTTTTATTCAAGATAATTCTTGTTATTTTAATATTATTTGGACTTGGCAGTTATACAAACTACTTATTGACTGGAAAGGCTCCAGATATAGTTATAAACAAGCCCACATTCCCAGACATAAAAATGCCTAATTTGACTGAGACTCTATCTGATAAACTTAGCGTTATTAAAGAGAAAAAGTCGGCTGCTAATACTTATCTATATAAATGGCGTGACACTAAAGGTGTAATGCATTACACAAGTGAAAAGCCTCCAGAAAATATACAAAACTTTGAATCTATCAAATTAAGCAACGATACTAATATTATTCCTGCTGTGTCTGATAGTGAAGTCGCCCATAAAAAGCCGGCAGAACAACATGCGCCTTCGACAAATTTACCAACAAATATTTATTCGCCGGACGGAATAAAACATTTATTTGATCAAGCAAAAGACGTTCAGAATCTTATAAATGATCAATTCACTCAGCAAGAAAATAGTATCAATGGAGATTGAGTTCTTCAAACTAGCTAATATTGATTCATTATTTACGTAAAGATATAATTCCTTATTTTTCAATAGCTTATATTTATATCTAAATATTGCATGACTAATGCCGATAACGCTATGTACGGTAAATATTGGATTTAATATGGAACAACTTGCGGAACGCCGAAACGGTTCACGCTTAGCAATAAATGAAGAAGTGTTTGACCAAAAAACAAATAAAAGCATTGGTTATACTGCGGATCTTAATGCACACGGAATGATGCTAGTCGGTAAAAATAAATTTGATGTGGGCAAAGAAATACGTATTAGTCTAGAAGTCCCAAATGGAAGAGATAAAAAGACAAGGACTTCTTTGGCTGTACAATGTCGTTGGTCGGAACCACACATGGATACACCCTTCTACAATTCGGGTTTTCGATTCGTATATGCAACTAAATTTGATGCTGAATATATTGAAACACTCTTTTTTGGATTAACTGAACAATACTAATTTATTCAGTATTTACCTGTGTTTTAGGTTAAATAATCCTAAAACATTCAGCCATTTTGATCCAGATCAAAACCTTTTTTGCATTAAATCATATATTTGTTGACTCAAGATATTCGAAGGATTGTGCATTGAAACAAACAGTTATTTTCAATAAAGAACTAATCAGCCGATACAATTTGTTTGGCCCCCGGTATACGTCTTACCCAACCGCAACTCAATTTCATGAGCAGTTTGGTATTAAGGAATATTGCGAGGTAGTTACTGACTCAAATGAAGATTTTTTACCAAAACCACTATCTCTCTATATACACCTGCCTTTCTGTAATACTGTCTGTTTTTATTGTGCGTGTAATAAAATAATAACAGCAAATCATAATCGTGCTATCCCTTATCTGGAAGACTTACACAAAGAAATCAATCTACAGGGCTCACTTTTTGATGATGACCGAATAGTAAATCAATTACATTGGGGCGGAGGCACTCCAACATTTTTATCTCATGATCAAATGTCGGCACTTATGAAGATAATAAAAAATAACTTCACTTTGCTAGATGATGACTCAGGTGAATACTCGATTGAAATCGACCCCAGAGAAATAAAAACAGACACTATTTCGCTATTAAGAAATCTGGGATTTAATAGAATAAGCATTGGTATACAGGATTTTGATGCTCAAGTACAAAAAGCTGTTAATCGTAATCAGACTTACGAACAAACACTTGAGGTTTTCAATGAGGCGAGAAAGCATGGATTCCATTCAATCAATGTTGATTTGATTTATGGGCTACCCAAACAATCGCCAAGAACCTTTTGTTATACCATTAATAAAATTATAGAAATGAACCCTGATCGAATTGCAATATATAACTATGCACATCTACCACATTTATTCAAAACTCAGCGTCAAATAAAAGAAGAAGATTTGCCCGATTCAGACGTTAAACTTGAAATACTTGGCGAATCTATCCAATCGCTAACGGATGCCGGTTATGTTTATATCGGCATGGATCATTTTGCAAAACCTGATGATGAATTAGCCGTTGCCCAACGCAAGGGAAATTTATACAGAAACTTTCAGGGCTATTCTACTAATGCCAATTGTGATGTTGTTAGTTTTGGTATAACGGCAATAAGTAAAATCAGCAATTCATATTCACAAAATACTCGCACTCTTGAAGACTATCACTCAGCATTAGAAGAAAATAAAATTCCTGTTATGCGTGGCTACAAGTTAACAACTGACGATGAGATACGCAGGGAAGTCATTACACAGTTAATTTGTCATTTCCAGATTGAGTATAAAAAAATTGAAGACTTGTTCAAAATTGATTTCAGTAGCTATTTCAAAAAAGAAATAGAATTGCTGGACGATATGCAAAAAGATGAATTACTGGTATTAAAAAAAGATGCTATTGAAATATTACCCGCAGGAAGATTTCTAATTAGAAATATCTGCTCTATTTTTGATATCTACTTTGACAAAAGTGGCAGCGATAATAATTTTTCTAAAATGATCTAATTTATAAACAAACAACAAAATGTTAAACATACCTACTATAAATAAAGAACAGATCAAAGCAGATGGATTTCTGTTAATCAGAAATGCTTTTAATCAGGAAGAAATTAACAAGATCGAATCATGGACTACTGAGCTATCTGAAATACCTGAAAAATCAGGCACGCATTGGGTCTATCATGAAAAAAGCAAACTAAACCCTGATATTAATCTTATAAACCGTATGGAGAATATCTTGCCTTTTCATTCTGGCTTTACCGAGCTGAGCAAGGTATTTGAGCAACCAATGGCTCAATTATTTGATGAAGAATCAGTTTTATTTAAAGAAAAGATAAATTTTAAAATGCCTGGTGGAGATGGATTTAAACCTCATCAGGACTCTCAGGCAGGTTGGGAAGATTACGCCAAGTACTTCATAAGTGTCATGGTTTGTATTGATGAGGCAACAATAGAAAATGGCTGCTTGCAAATGGTGTCAGGATTTCAAGGCTACAGCTTATACCGTGAATGGGAACCCTTGACTGATGAAGACATGTCAAACATGGGTTTTATTCACTGCCCCACCAAGCCCGGTGATATCGTTTTCTTTGATTGTTATACTCCCCATGCATCAGAACCTAATTTAACTAACTCAACCCGACGGCTCTATTTTGCAACATATAATAAGTTGTCTGAGGGAGATCATCTTGAAAAATATTATGCCGATAAATATAAAACATTCCCTCCGGATATAGATAGAATTAAAGGGAAAGAATATATATTCAGGGTATAAATATAGTATTTTTTGGAGAAAATCATAAGTATTAATCGTGCATATATATTCAGTGTTCTTTTTCCAAAACAACCAAGAACGCTACCATTTCGTAGAACGATACGTATATTGTTCCGAGCTTTACACATTCTGACAATCAGTATCTTACTTGGTGGACATTTTTTTAATCAGCCTATCTCGATATTAGAACCATGGTTGTGGGCGGCGGTGATTACCGGGACTGTTATTCTACTTACTGATCTACATTCAAGTCTGGCTATATTATTTGAAGCAAGAGGTATTGCCATTCTGGTTAAGATCGCATTATTACTACTTGTACCTGTATTTTGGGAACAACGTGTTACTTTGTTAGTTTGTATTTTGCTAATCGGAGCAATCAGCAGCCATTTACCAAAACGATATCGTCATAAATTATTTATCATTCATAACCATGTTGATTCAGACCAAAGAAGCGGTTAATTTCATAAATTCATCATTCCTCGCCTTATTGTTGTCAAAATCAAGCATTTGATCTGGATCAAGGATAATGCGCATAATTAGTTTCATACTTTGAATAATCAAGGGTAATAAACAGCTTCATCGTTTTTCTGAAAATGCCAGCTAAATTAAAGAACGATTAAGCTTTTCTTATCCGACATAGGCATCTATATTAGCCGTGAAGATCGAATTTTAAATGCGAAAAAACACTGTCAAGGAGAGCAACCATGGCAAAAAAGAAAACAGGTCATAAAAAAAAGACTGGTTCCCGTTCAAAGACAACAGTTACACGCAAAAAAACAGATGCGGTAGTAGAGCCTGAAAAAGCCAAAATCAAAAAGATAAAAAATAAGGATTATGAAAGAGAATTAGCGAGATTACAGATTGAACTGGTCAAGCTGCAAGAGTGGATTAGGCACAAAGACCTCAAGGTAGTAGTGATTTTTGAGGGTCGGGATGCTGCGGGAAAAGGAGCTTGCATCAAACGTCTCACTCAAAGCCTGAGCCCCAGAGTATGTCCCGTCGTAGCTTTACCTGCACCAACAGAACGTGAAAAAACACAATGGTATTTTCAGCGTTATGTACAGCACTTGCCGGCTGCTGGCGAAATGGTGATACTTGATCGAAGCTGGTACAACCGCGCTGGAGTAGAACGTGTCATGCGCTTTTGCAACGAGGAAGAGCATCAGGAATTTCTACGTTCATGTCCCGAATTCGAACATACGTTAGTACGTGCGGGTATTATACTCATCAAATACTGGTTTTCAGTTAGTGATGAAGAACAAGAGCGACGATTTCAGGGGCGCATTTATGATCCTATCAAACACTGGAAACTTAGCCCTATGGATCTTGAATCCCGTAGCAAGTGGGTTGAATATTCTATGGCCAAGGACGAGATGTTTGCCCATACCGACATTAAGCAAGCGCCTTGGTATGTAGTGAACGGCGATAATAAAAAACGAGCACGACTGAATGTTATTACTCATTTATTGAGCTTAATCGACTACGAAGATCTTTCTCCAACACCTCATATTCTACCTCCTCGCCAAAAGGAAATAGGTTATGTGCGACCACCTATTAGCGACCAGACATTTGTCCCGGAGAAATTTTAATCGGTAGAATATTTATGACGGAAATTGAATTCAAGCCTATTCAATAATACAAGACTGCCAACATATATTGTTTGTTAATGTATTATGATTCAGCTACTGCTATTTTGTTTTTCAGATAGTTCTCAAGTTTAGAATATTGCTCTTCAAATTCATTCCAGAGTTTCTGTTTTCCCAACTTGTCTTCTATTTGCTTATATTCATTCTCTATAGCAATTTTATTATTTTCAGATATTCCCTCTTCCGCCATCGGATAAAGGACATTATCTTCTTTGAAGATATGCTGCCTTAGGTTTTGACAGTAACCATATATATTTTTACATAAGTTCTCTAAATTCGCGTTTGCCACGTCATCTTTAATATCCTGTAGATACTTTCTGCCTATCTCATGTTCATTGAGCATAACAGGCAATGGATTGCAATGCGGTAGGACGCCAGGCCCACCCATATATTTAAATAAAATATCTTCTTCTTTTGCATGATGATAGGTATCTGCAAACTTATGCACAAAATTGATAAAACCTTGTGCTTTTTCCAAAAAGTCTTTTTCGTCCCTGTCAGCCTGATTGAATTCGATATATCGTTCCATCAGATCAAGATATTTTAGAATAAGTTGATGCTCCCTCATTAGTTCATGTGTTACTTGCATAATATACTTCCTGATTAATTCGTGTGGTTCATCACGTTTTTTATCAATTTATAGTCAGGTATTATCGGTCAATATATTCTGATATTGCCTTGATCTAGATCATGTGAAAGCGGCAATAGTGATATTTTTAATAGGCAGGTCGGTTAATCTTTGTAAGATCCATCCTGATACTATTACAGCCGCACTAAAATGGTGCTTTTCTATCAGATGGACACAGATAACAAATGCAGAAACTTTATTATTGATTACTAATTTACGAACCAGAATGACGAAAGGATTTACTTAAAGCATCTTGATGTAATGCACAGACATCGGCAATTCGCTCCAGTTCTTCAAAATTCTTGATATGTACGTATTGACCACAAATTTCAACCGCTCCTTGAGTATTCAGGCTCTTGATTATGCGCGAGAAGGTTTCGGGCTTGACTGACAGGCGCGAAGCCAGTGTTTGCTTGGATACCTTCAACTCTAACTTATCGCTGCCCTCTTCCTCTGCCTGCGTCAACAAATAACTGGCGACTCGACTAGTGGCACTATGCAAAGTCAAAACGTCTATTTCACTGATTAAACCTCGCAGTCGCATACTCATATCCGCAAGCAGTAGAAAACAAGTGTCCGTCGACCCACGTAACATATCAGCAAAATCCTGTGAATCAATGCTAATTACCTCTGTGTTTTGCAAAGCTTCCGCACTTACCGGATATCGCGGCAGATCCTGAAACATCAGAGCCTCTGCAAAGGTACAGCCTGGGGTAACAATTTCTATAACCTTCTCATAACCATCTGGCGACATGCGGAACAGCTTAATCTGCCCGCTCAGCAATAAATAAAAGCGTTCGGCGGAATCCTGCTGATGAAACAAGGCCTCACCTTCCTTCAACATCATTCTATGTGCCTTTTGGTTTACACGCTGCAATTGCTCGTCTGACAAGCGTAAAAACAGCCGGCCGTATTTGAGTGCTTTAATCAAATGGAATACCTATACACTTTATATTTTATATACACAGAATATTTTATCAGATTCACAAACATCACAAAATCAGATGCCGCATACTTAGCAAACAAACCTGTGTCAGCATAATTTGCGTGTTTGCACCCTGAGTATACATACAAGCTTCAGACATCACGAATAAAGTGAATATATTTGATTTATATCAAACACGTACTACTTGATTAAATATAAATTCACTCAGTTATATTTACTCGAATAAATGGGGTAAATGAAATTTATGAGGGGATGTATAAAATGATTCTTAGTGAGGAACAGAAGAAAGAATTTAATGATACGGGTTTTATTGTAATGAAGTCCTTTTATGATGAAGAAGAAATGAAAGAAATTTCAGAATGGTTGAGTGAACTACACGACAAAACGCCTAAAGAAGGTGAGGAAGCAAAGTACTACGAAAAGAGCAGCTTGGAGGAATGGAAACCTTTGACGGAAGACGACCCACCATACCAGCCCGAAAATGAGTATATGTTACTTGAGGCCGACCCGGGTGATGTCATATTTTTCGATTCTTACGTTCCACATGGATCACCGGCAAATACCGGCAAACGGAGCTTGGCGATCTATCCGCCAAACCAGTCTAATAATGCGCGTACAGCAAAGTCATTCCGAGTTTAATAATATTTCTATTGCTTGATCTTTCATTATTAAAGATCAGACAAAATTATTTTTATCGACAACATAATGTCAGCCATAATACAGGCTCTAGAAAAGAAGAATAAATAAAATTTGTAAAGTAAACACATCCAGGCAAACACTGGCGGACTATGTAAATACTTTTGGCCAGTCTATCAAAGCGCAGTATGGAAAACGTGTGCATAAGATTGCTATAGATGCGACGTTTACCTGTCCTAATCGTGATGGTAGCAAAGGACGTGGCGGCTGCACTTTCTGTAATAATTCTTCATTCAGCCCAAATGGGCTTAGACCTGTATCAATTTCTTCTCAAATTGATGCAGGAAAAACGGTTATAAAAAAACGTACTGGAGCTTTGCATTATATTGCCTATTTTCAGGCGTATACAAACACTTATGGCGACATAGAGAAACTCCGTTCAACATATGATCAAGCACTGGCACAACAGAATATAGTAGGACTATCCGTGGGAACCCGACCAGACTGTGTGCCTCAGCCTGTTCTTGAGTTGCTCGCAGATTATCAGAAACAAGGTTATGAAGTTTGGCTGGAACTTGGATTGCAATCGAGCTTTGATGAAACACTTGAGCGCGTCAACCGTGGACATGATTATAAAGAATATTGTGCGGCCGTTGATGCGGCGCATGATCATAATCTAAACGTATGCACACATCTTATGCTTGGTCTGCCAGGTGAAGATAAATCACATGCCCTGACTACATTACAGCGTGTCATATCAAAAGGTGTCGCAGGTTTGAAAATACATCCATTACATGTTGTAAAAGGAACCGTTTTGGCAAATGAGTGGCGAAGAAACGAATATAGCCCACTTAAATTTAATGACTATATCGAAACCGTATGTGACATGATCGAATTAACCCCCGCTGATGTAATTTATCATCGTCTGACAGGAACAGCACCGGATAAAATCCTGCTTGCTCCTTCCTGGTGTGGAAAGAAGTGGCAGGTACTGAATGCAATCAAGACAGAGCTTGAACGCAGAGGTACCTTTCACGGGATATTTTCTGAGAATGTAAACACATGTCCAGACTAAATCAGAAAATAGATTTGATATGTCCGGCAGGGAGTCTTCCTGCTCTGCGGGCGGCAGTCGATAATGGTGCCGATGCAATTTACATTGGTTTTCGTGATGGCACGAATGCACGCAACTTTCCCGGTTTAAATTTCAGTCATAAAGAAGCAAAACAAGGAATAGATTACGCCAGACAAAATGGAGTCAAACTCTTTCTGGCAATGAATACTTACCCACAACCTGAACAGTGGCAAGCGGCTACCCGGGCAATCGACATAGCCGCAGAAATCGAAGTGGATGCATTAATTCTTGCTGATCCCGGCTTAATGAATTATTGCAAAAAAACACACCCAGGACTTCGCCTTCACCTGTCAGTTCAGGCTTCAGCTACAAACCGCGATGCAATCTGTTTATATCATGAGCAATTTAATATTCAACGTGTTGTTCTGCCGCGGGTACTTTCTCTGGCACAAGTACGTCAGGTAATTAAGGAAGTCCCGGTTGAAGTTGAAGTATTCGGATTTGGCAGTCTTTGTGTCATGGTTGAAGGACGTTGTGCCCTTTCTTCATATGTGACTGGTGATTCACCTAATACTGCCGGGGTATGCTCTCCTGCCCACGCAGTACGCTGGAAAGAAACAGCAGAAGGACGTCAATCATATCTGAATAATGTATTAATCGAGCGTTACAACAAGGATGAACCTGCTGGCTATCCGACGCTTTGTAAAGGCCGCTTTTATGTTGAGGATAATCTTTATCACGCCATCGAAGAACCAACCAGCCTGAATCTTCTGGAATTATTACCTGACTTGATGGACTGCGGGGTAAAAGCCATCAAGGTTGAGGGACGTCAACGCAGTAAGACTTATGTTTCACAGGTTACACGTATCTTGCGTCAAGCATTGGATGCCTGCTTCAGCAATCCGAAAGATTTTATTCCTGATAAAGAATGGATCGAACAACTCAATGGTTTGGCAGAAGGAAGTTGTCATACCCTTGGTGCCTATCACAGGCCCTGGCAATGAAAATAAGTATTGGTCCGATATCCTATTTTTGGGAAAGGCAAAAGGTATTCGACTTTTATAAAGACCTTGAAGAATCAGCAGTTGATATCGTTTATCTGGGCGAAACTATTTGCTCTAAACGCCGGGAAGTCTCATTTGCAGACTGGCTGGAAATAGCGGATCAATTAAGCAAGGCAGGAAAGGAAGTCGTTCTGTCTACATTGACATTAATTGAAGCTGCATCGGAATTGTCACTTCAAGGCCGTATCGCAAAAAATGTCCAATATACGGTAGAAGCAAATGATATGGCAGCCATATATAAACTGGCCGGACAACAGCGATTCGTAATTGGGCCTCATATCAATACTTACAACAGTGATACCCTTGAATTATTTAATGACATGGGTGCATGCCGTTGGGTTATACCTGTTGAACTGGGTAATGAGACAATCAGTAAAATAAAACAAACATATCCAGCAGATATGGAAACAGAGATGCTTGTATTTGGCAATCTACCCTTGGCATTTTCGGCACGTTGTTACACTGCCCGTGCCCACAACAGACCCAAGGACAGTTGTGATTTTATCTGTCTGGATTATCCAGATGGATTGCCCATGTTCACCCAGGAAAAGGAAGCGTTTCTGATCCTGAACGGAATACAGACCCAATCTGTTGCAAAACAGAATTTAGTTACATTGCTTGATGAGATTAATGAACTCGGAATTGATGTAATTCGGATCATGCCTCAATCAGAAGGCACGATAGAAATCATTGATATTTTTCACAAGGTTTTGAATGGAGATATGCAAGCAGAAACTGCATTGAAAAAGCTGGCAGAATTTCAATTATACGGCAAGTGTAACGGCTACTGGTTTGGTGAAGAAGGGATGGTATGGATTGATAATTCCAGTAAACAGAAAGATTACTACCAAGAAAACTGATCTATCTGGTAAATAATGAAGGAGAAGATGAATGTTGATGCTTTTTATTAAAACAACGCACTTTATTAGTCAAATGCTTTGCTATCCTGGCTACGGGTGGCAACAATACATTATCAAAATGCGCATCCCAATCATACTCCAATGCGTCCAGAATATTCTTGATATGAACACCGGTCTCGGTCTCTCCTTCAATACTCAAACGACGTCTGAAAAAAAGTGTATCCGGGTCTTCCTTTTGCGTCGCAAGTTGCCAAAAAGCTGTCATATTACCAGTTATGGTTACATTCGAAATTTTATCGGATGCAGGTTTTAAATGACCTCCTTGAATCAGGAAATGGAATCGGGTTTGTGCGTCTTTTATGTTTATACAAACAGATTTTCCTTCAAGTTCCCAAAGCCGTTTTTTCAGTTCCTGTCCACGTAACATATGATTGATGCACCTGGATATTATATGCGTATGAATTTTATCAGGCACGACACGCAGCGAAATGAGAAACGGTTTCTGTGTTAAATGCATTTATCAATACTTCTGTTTATATGAGGCTGGAAATATATCAGCTTTATGCAGTTTTAACTTGATCTGTATCAACAAGAGAAATCATTATTATGGCGTATAAAGATCTTCGTGGATTCCTTGAATCTCTGGAAAGAAAGGGTGAACTTAAACGTATTCATCATGAAGTGGATACAAATCTGGAAATCACAGAAATCTGTCAACGGACTTTGCGTGATAGTGGTTCCGCACTATTATTTGAAAACCCCAAAGGTTTTGGTATCCCCGTGCTCGGTAATTTGTTTGGTACTGTGCAGCGTGTTGCAGATGCAATGGGATGTGAATCGATATTGGAATTACGAAAGACAGGAGAAATCCTCGCTTTTCTGAAAGAACCTGGATGGCCTGGCAAAATTCGCGAGGCTATAGATAAACTACCTTCTTTCAGAAAGTTATTGCATGTCACACCGCGTGTAATAAGAAATGCACCTTGTCATGAAAACATCATTGAAGCCGAAGATGTTGATCTGTCTAGCCTTCCTGTTCAAACATGTTGGCCGGACGATGCTGGGCCACTAATTACCTTTGGTCTGGTCATAACTAAAGGACCTTACAAGGACAGGCAAAATATCGGTATCTACAGACAGCAGGTGATTGCCAGAAATAAAGTGATCATGCGTTGGCTACCGCATCGTGGTGGTGCGATTGATTATCAGGAATGGCAAGAAGTAAACCATGGACAGCGTTTTCCTTTGGCGGTTGCAATAGGAGCAGATCCTGCCACCGTGCTCGCGGCAGTTACGCCGATACCAGATACCATCTCTGAATTTCAGTTTGCCGGACTTTTACGCGGTGCACGAAGTGAAGTGACAGACTGTCTATCTTCTTCACTTCAGGTTCCTGCAAGTTCAGAATTTATATTAGAGGGTTACATCAATCCAGGAGAAGAAGCCGAAGAAGGACCGTTTGGAGATCATACTGGTTACTATAATGCTCGCGGACAATTTCCCGTTTTTACAATAGAACGTATTACACATCGTAGTAATCCAATATATCACAGCACTTATATGGGGCGTTCGCCTTATGACGAGCCTTCGATATTATCTATGGCACTTAATGAAGTCTTTATACCAATTTTACAGAAACAATTTCCGGAAATCGTCGATTTCTATTTACCACCAGAGGCTTGTTCATATCGTGTTGCAGTTGTAAGTATAAAAAAACACTATCCAGGTCATGCCAGACGCATCATGTTTGGTATCTGGTCTTATTTGAGGCAGTTTACCTATACCAAGTTTGTTATCGTTACTGATGATGATATTAATATTCGTGACTGGAAGGATGTCATATGGGCTATTTCCACCAGAGTTGACCCAGCGCGAGATGTTGATATACAGAAAAATACCCCGATTGATTACCTAGACTTTGCCAGTCCGGTAACCGGGCTTGGATCAAAACTGGGTATCGATGCAACAAACAAATTACCAGCCGAAACTAATCGCCAGTGGGGAAAACGGATCGTTATGGATGATGCTGTAGTAAAACGTGTTGATGCGATATGGGATCAACTCTGGAATCGTTAACTTAACAACGCAAACTACTTTGTTGCTAAGAAAAATAGCCTGTAACAACTTCATTTAAATGGTTATTAAGAACCGAGACTGGTTCTTAATTGGATAAAAACAACCAATATTATTTGCTTTCACCTCTATATATAATTATTTCATTCAATTTTTGCTAGATTAGTGTCCAGTTCAACTAATGAAAAATTGATAAAAGTCAATTTCGGTATCTTTCCAAGCATTAAATTTGATCTAGATCAAATTCATACACATTAAGATTCCCAATAGTAAATAGTGGTATATGCATTGCTCTATTTGAGTTGTCCGTTTAATTTCGGATTTATACAAAGCTTTATTTATAAATAAAATTAGGAGGAGGTTTACTATGCAATGGGTTGATCCAGCATATTGTGACTTGCGTTTAGGTTTTGAAGTCACCGCATACGTTTACGTACGCTAAAAAAAACCTGTATTGAAGAGAGAGTGACTAGCTCTAATTTAGTCACTCTCTTTTTTTATATAAATTTAAATCAAACTAATGTAGTTTTTTATTTATGAGCGAAACCGCAACAGTAGCAGCAGACAGTATCATTGAAATAAACCCTGTATATTTATTTCGATGGGAGGAGCCTCAACAGGCCTATGTATTACTATATCCCGAGGGCATTGTGAAAGTTAACGAAACGGGAGCCGAAATATTAAAACTCTGTGATGGAATTAAAATAGTCGCAGACATTATTTCTCAATTGAACGATAAATACACCACTGACGTAACAGATAGCGTCAATAAATTTTTGGAGGTTGCCCATGCCAAAGGATGGATCAGAATTAAGTCTTGATGGTTTAGGTATACCAATGTGGCTTACACTGGAGATGACATATCGTTGTCCTCTGCATTGTCCGTGGTGTAGTAACCCGCTCGATTTCGATAAATTTAAAAATGAATTAACTACTGAGGAGTGGAAAAAGGTTCTGCGTGAAGGTCGTGCAATGGGTGCGTTACAACTCGGGTTCACAGGTGGTGAACCGATGTTACGCGATGATATTGAAGAACTCGTCGCCTATTCAACTGAACTCGGTTATTACTCTAATTTAATTACTTCAGGTATTGGTTTATCACCTGAACGTTTAAAGACAATGAAGGATGGTGGTCTTAAACAGATACAACTCAGTTTGCAATCAAGTGATCGCGATATTACTAATAAATTAGTAGGTGCCGATGTCTATGATCAAAAATTGGCAGTTGCACATGATATTAAGAGACAAGGTTTCCCAATGGTATTAAATGTACCTATATGCAAACAGAATATTGCGCAGACTCGTGATATTTTGAAATTAGCGGAAGAGATTGGTGTTGAATATATTGAGTTTGCTAATATTCAATATTACAACTGGGCGCTTTTGAACCGTGCAGAATTTTTACCATCAAGAGAAGAAATCGAAGATGCTGAAGACGCGATTAAGGAAGTTCGAGAACGTCTGGGTAAAAAAATGGAGATATATTTTGTTATCCCGGATTATTTTGATGACCGTCCTAAAGCCTGTATGAATGGCTGGGGAGCTATTCATCTAACTATCGGGCCAGATGGAGCAGCACTTCCCTGTCAGGAAGCACGTATAATAAAAGGCTTAGAATTTCCCAATGTTCGCGAACATTCACTGGATTGGATATGGAATGAGTCACCGGTATTTAATGAATTCCGTGGTGACAAATGGATGAAAGAACCTTGTCATAGTTGCGATGAAAAAGAAAAGGATCATGGCGGCTGTCGTTGTCAGGCATTCTTACTGACTGGCGATGCAGCAAATACTGATCCTGTCTGTTCCAAGTCTCCATTGCACAGTTTGATTGAAACCAGTGTGGCTGAAGCAGCAAGCGAACACAGGGTATCGCGACCACTTGTATTTCGCAGAAAAGGTGCAATTACTACAGATTTTCTAGAGACAACAGAATGAAACTCCCACATGAAACATTAGAAACATCAGTGCTAGCAGGAATCATTCTAACTATTACACTATTTGTATTGATTCGTGCATTCATTTAAAGAAATGCGACTTTAAACCAAAGAAATAATAATAAAATATAATATAATACTCCTCAATGTGGCACCGAAATAAGTGAGAAGAAACTTCCCATTTCATATTCCTCATTTTTTCGGTGCCCTTATTTTCCCATAATGAATTGAAAAATAATTAAATGACACTTTCATTAGTATTAGATGTATTTGCCCGATATTTACACATCTTTAGTATTCTAGTCTGGATGGGACACAACTATGCCAATGTCATTCAAAATCCTTTATTCAAACCGGCTGAACCCTGTAATCGTGAAACAATGAATGCCGCAATGAAACGTGAGCATGGAATGTTTCGTTATGCTTCCTTAGTCGCGCTTGCAACAGGGTTTTATATGCTTTGGTTTAGAGGTATGTTTATCGATGCATTAACACTATCTGGTCATGCTATTGTTATGGGTGTCGGCGTATGGCTCGGCATTATTATGGTACTAAACCTTTGGTTTGTACTATGGCCACACCAGAAAAAAGTTTTGGGTTTTGTTCCCGCTTCAGATGAAGAACGTATCCGTTGTTCACGAATCACTTTTCTTTCTTCTCGTACCAACACCATTTTATCCATCGCAACATTATTTTTTATGATTAGCGGTGCGCATGGTACTTTTCTGTTCAATTAACATAAGGATATTCTAAAAATGTTTAATTTTGCTTCCGGTCCGGCCATCTTGCCTAAGGAAGTATTAAAACAGGCTCAATCCGAAATGTTAGACTGGAATGGAACTGGAATGTCGGTGATGGAAATGCCTTTCACCTCCGATGAATTCAAAAGCATTGCAATACAAGCAGAAACCAACCTTAGACTGTTACTTGATCTGCCGGACAATTATCACATCCTCTTTATGCAAGGTGGTGCCTATGGTCACTTTTCTTTATTAGCCATGAATCTTTTAGGAAAAAACAAACAGGCCGATTATGTTCAAACGGGGCATTGGTCAAGCAGGGCAATCAATGAAGCAAAACGATATGGTGACATCAATATCGTTGCCAGTTCTGAGGAATCTGGTTTTGAACACATACCTGAACAATCAGAATGGAACCTGAATAACAAAGCTGCCTATTGTCATTTTACTTCCAATGAAACTGCAAATGGCGTGCAATTTCATTGGACTCCCGAAACGAATGACATTCCATTAATCGCGGATGTTACTTCAGACTTTCTAAGCCGTAAAATTGATGTATCAAAATATGGAATGCTCTATGCCAGCGCGCAAAAAAACATAGGCATAGCCGGATTATCAATAGTGATTATTCGAGAAGACTTATTAGATCAAAGCATGGATGTAACGCCAACCGTATTTAATTACGGCAAACAAGCAAAAAATAATTCCCGCGTTAATACATTACCAACATACAGTATCTATATATCAGGACTAATATTCAGATGGTTATTGGAATTGGGTGGTTTAGATAATGTTGAGAACATGAATAAACAAAAAGCTGGTGCACTTTATGCTGCTATTGATAACGATGAACAATATTATTGCGTTGTTAATAAGGCTGATAGATCTACAGTTAATATTTGCTTTAACCTAAAAAATAAATCAATGGAATCGACTTTCCTTAAAGAAGCCTCAAACATGGGTTTAATTAATTTAAAAGGACATGGAGCACGAGGAGGAATTCGAGCCAGTATTTATAATGCTATGCCGCAATCTGGAGTAGATACTTTAATTGATTTCATGCAGGACTTTCCTTCCAGAAATGGATAAGTGTTTATGTTATTTTGAGCCACATTAATTCAACGTCACCTACTCATCCCTCATGTGCGGTCGATACAATGAACCTGCACTTTATAAATCCTGTTGGACTCGCAGCGGGCTTTGATCGTGACGGGAAAAAGATAAACGACCTCAATACAGCAGGTTTCGGTTTTATAGAGATTGGTACTGTCAATGTAGATTCAGAAATTAAATTTGATAATACTCTGGAAAATATTATTTTAAATTTAGAGCAATCAAGAAAACTCAATACAAACCGGGCTTTACTTGGGATAAGTTTGGGAAGCTTGAGAAATAATATCGATGACAACACTATCGCCGATTATCTACATGGCATGGAGAAATTTTGGCATCATTCAGATTACATCGTAATCAATTTGAGTCGACCAGGCAGCTCTATGCGTTCGGAAACAAGTAAAAATACAGCGTTACGTCGTCTATTGGAAAAGATTAAACAAAAGCATATTGAGTTAAGTAATAAAAATTACAATCATGTGCCTATAGTCATCAAAGCAGCAATAGATTACAAAATCAGAAAAACACTTCCTGAAGTTTTAACCATTGCTAATGAACTTGAATTTGATGGTTTGTTGGTCGCATTTGAAAATTGGCCGTCATCTACAGATGTTAAAGATACAATATCTGATGTATTGACATTATCAAACAATCTTCCCCTCATAGTTGTTGGTGGCATCAAATCAGCCGATGATGCGCTACAGATACTAAAAGCAGGCGCAAAGCTTGTGCAATGCTACTCATTATTTGCAGACAAAGGATCTCTGGAGATACAAAAAATAATACGCAAACTAACTTTATTAGAAAAATAATTTTTTAGTTTATTTACTGTACGTTATCAACAAAATAGGCAAATTCATTACTCATATGATTGAAAAGATCAACCGGATAAAAAAGTTCTAAACCAATCGTAATATCACTTTTTCTTGCAGTAAGAATCTTAATGTACGTTAAATCAGACTGGTTTAGTTGTCTGATTATGCTCTAACTCTACCCAGTTCTTTCACTATGTGGTTCGCAACCTGGAAGGCGTTGGCATAAATTGTCCATGTAGGAGTGACGCTTCCTCCGTTAGGCATAAAACTACCATCGGTTACAAATAAATTGTCAGTGCCATGCACACAACAGTTGGCATCCAATGCTGAGGTTTTCGGATCGTGACCGAATCGTAAACCACCGGCGATTAAATTTGTTGTCGGTGAAGCAAAGACATTACCATAATATTTTTGTGCGCCCATCTGTTTCATTACTTGAACACCTTTTTCAACAAGATACCGACCGACCTTTAAGTCATGGGGATGGTAACCAACTTTAACTCTGGCAACGGGCGAACCCCATTTATCTTTTTCCGAACCGTCTAATGTTACATGGCAATCGTCCGTTGGCAGCCAGTCACAAAAAACTTCAAATTTGAAATCACTGGATTGAGTAAAGTGGGATTTCAGGCGACGCTTATAAGCACTGCCCCAAAGTAAATTGTGCTGTTCATCCCATTTCAGGACGTTTGCATCTGCTGCCGGTGATGGAGGGTCAAAAACAAAATCGAGAGTGCCACCTTTGACTCGCTTGCCAAAGACTGCTTCATCGTCAATGAAGTACCAATCCTGCAATGCGCGGTTAAAGAATGGACCTCGAACTTTTAATTCCGCTACTTGATCTGGTGAAAACCGGATCAGGTCAAAGATACCATGCCCGGTACCGCCAGCAGCACAATGGAGATGCTTGCCAATTTGCTGATATCGATTGCCAATACCATCCTTATGTTTATTGCCTCTTGAACTCAATAATAAGCGACTCGACTCGATTGAATAACAGGCAACGGCAACTATTTTCGCTTTGATTTGATGACGACTACCCTGTTTGTCGTAATAGTCGACGGACGATGCATTACCTTTACTATCGGTGTTAATGTGATACACCTTGGCGTTGGTAATCACATCGCAATGACTCGTTTTCATTGTGAGATCGAGTAAGGCTGCCCTTGAACTACCTTTGGCACCTGAATGACAACCATAACTACCGCAGTAGCCGGAATATTCACAGCTATTACGTCCGTTAAGTGGGCGTGACAATATCGCACGCGCCATTGGAAAAGGATGAAAACCCAGCTCTGCGGCAGCTTTATCGAACCACGTGGCAATTGGATGCTCTGTGGTTGGCGGAAAGGGGAAATCTGCCGTTGAACGAGGTTCCAAATGAGGATGCGACACCACTTTTCCTGAGACACCAATAATCTGTTCTACCTTGGTGTAATAAGGTTCCATATCATCATAGCTTATCGGCCAGTCAGTGATATTGGCGCCTTCGATGGGGCCAAACTCCGAAAGAAGACGAAAGTCTTCGGGCTTGAGTCGATGGAAATATCCACTCATAAAGTTACTGGCACCGCCGACAATATTGCCTCCCCAAAAATCATCTGTCGTATCACTAGACCAGCTACCATCATTGTTGGACTCTTCTAATACATGACGTTCATCTTTTAACTTTGACTGAAATACATCACGACGAGGCAGCATCTCATCTTTTTTGAAGTCCTGCTCGTCGTACCCGCCCCCTTTTTCTAATACAACAACTTTATAGCCTGCTTTAGCTAATTCGTAAGCAATGGGTCCACCACCTGCCCCACTGCCAACAACACAAACATCATATTCTTTCACTGACTGAGGCGTGTTCTTCATTTGATCAATTACCCGCAGCTATTTATTACTCAAAATCACGATAGGTTTTGCCTGTAACAGGTCTTGGAAAGCCGGCCTGGTGTTCTAACCATTTCCATCCAATCAAATCCGGATTACCACCGTAAACAGGGTCTAACATTAGTGCTTCTGCCAGATAATACATCAGCATCGACAACCAGTTTTCACCTGCTCGCGATTTGGCAATCTGCTTCAACAGCTTGTCTTGCAGTTTATCTGACAACTTGATAAAACTGTCTCCTTGAGTTTGTTCGGATAAATCATCCAGCCAACCTATGCCTTTGGCAATAAATTCCGGATCACCATTTTCTCTATTTTGCCGATCAATCATTGCCCATTCGAGATAGGCAATTGCGTTCAAGTCGCGTGCACTTGGCCCATTACCATCGTCAGGAAATAACTGCATTTGTACGGCGTCGAGAACTTTATGCTGTGCTTCTGTGAAGTACTTTTCCCTGGTTGATAATGCTGAACTGAATTGTGAATCCGCAAGTGAAAGTCTGGATGCAGCTAACGCAGCAAACAAAGATATGGCACTACTAGTTTTTAAAAAAGCACGACGATTGATAGCACTATTTAATAGGCTCAAATAAAAATCTTTAGTCGATCCTTTTTTATTTACTTGCACCGATTGGGCGATTAATTTCGAGCTTCTGTTTCTCAAATTGCTTTCCCATTACTGTTTTAGACTCCATTCATCAAGAAAGTAGTTGAAACGTTCCTTTGAGTATTTACCGTTTTCCAACAACTGTACGATATTTCCTGAGTAAACAATGGAACCATCGTTTTCAGTGATAAACAGATGTGGATAACCGGTTATCTTCGGTAATCCATCCAGAAATAACTTATTTTCATTTGTATCACTAAAGTTTACCTTGAGTACAACAAAATTGTCATGGAGCTGTGAATACACTGTCGATGTAGTGGAAATAAATTTTTCCAGAACATGACACCATGTGCACCAGTCTCCACCAACCTCGATCAACACTCTTCGTTGTGTTTCTTTTGCGTTTTGCAGCGCATAATTACCATCTTCAAATGGATCTCTTTCAGGGTCATAGTTTTTACTATAATCGGGAAGAGAGACATGAGTAAGATAGTTTGCGTCATCTCCTGAATGGCCGGCAATTGGTAATAGAATGATCAGAAAAAATAAACAATTTCTCATGTTATATACATTACGTTCAATGGATTGCAAAATGTAGCGCTGAACGGATTGTTTTGCACCACTCATTCGTTAGGTTTGATGTTTATTGGAATGTTCATACGGAAGTTCGCAAAAACCTTGAGGTGGCACATCCAAGGCGCTGTTGAATTTGCTGGACATATTTTGAAAAGCGATAAGCCCAGTTAGTTCGACAATGCCATCGTCGTCAAAGAAAGCCTTTAATCGTTCTATCAATTCGTCAGTAACCTGTTGATCAGAAAAAGTAACCGCTTCCGCATATTCAAGAACCACCTTCTCTTTCTCATTGAAGAGATCGCTCTCTTTCCACTGTGCAACTTCCTCTACTTTTTCCATCGAGCCAGAGCGTTTCGCCAAGGTGGAAGAATTGATATCAACGCAGAAACGACACCAATTGATCTGTGATACTCTAACCGTAACCAATGAACGCAAAACAGGATTTAATGGAGAGCTTTTTCTGTCCAGCGCGCCATATAGCATGGCCACTGCCACGAACAACTTTGGAACTCTTGCCCAAAGTAAGCCAGGTTGAAGGATTGCTCCATATTTTCTTTTCTGGCTCCAAAAAAATGGTCGCAGAATCCATGGATACTCTTTTAATTGTTTTACCGAAACTCTCATATTTTCCCTTCAAGAACCTAACTGTTGTCGTTAAAATTTGGCACATGTTTGCTAAAAATTAAGAGAGACACGAGTAAAATAGTTTGTGTCATCTCCTGAATGACCGGTAATTACTAATAGAAAAATCAGAAAAATAAACAATTTCTCATTTTTTTTATATCATCTTCAACAGATTACAATTTGTCCTGATGTCATAGCAAAAGTTCATGCGAGTTAATAAACTGACTACACATCTTACTGATTAGGTATCGTCATTTTTTTCAAAGCACTTTCAATCAGAATATCTTCAAAGGCGTTATTATCCTTTAATATTTGGGTCTTCCCCTGATCGAGTGGGTAGATTACTGTAAGGGCTATGAGAGATA
>CAYTIZ010000004.1:12119-24434 GCA_964437885.1 uncultured Enterobacteriaceae bacterium | reverse complement strand
TCAAATTTGCGCGTATTGTACCCGCGCATATCCACTGTAACAAGCGAAACATCGATTTGTTTCGACCCAAACCGAAAAATCTATTTACGCTATATTAATCAATCGCTTAGGGGAGAGGCGGCCGTCATCGGCAACCTCACCTAAGCCAAGGAACTGATCCGAATTATTATATATTCTTAATCGTCCTGATTTAGGTAGTCCTGAAACCGACACCGCTTGCCCCTGACAAAGATAATAGGCAACATCTTCAGATAGCCGAACTTCAGGAAAATCGGCCAAGGCAATGTCCATAGGCAACAATAAATTGTCGAGCTGTTCAAATCCCTGTTCAGCAACCTCTTGTAACTGTGCTGGCGTCATCATCTGCGATTCATTGAAAGGACCTGCTCCTAGTCGTCGCAAAGTAAGTATATGTGCGCCACAACCTAGCTCACGACCAATATCTTCTGCCAGAGTCCTTATATAAGTTCCCTTGCTACAAGATACGACTATTTCAAATTCATCATGACTCAAATCGAGTAACTTTATACTGTGAATAGTGATCGTTCTCGCTTTTCGCTCTACTTCAATACCTTTGTAAGCCAATTCATACAGGCGTTTACCATTATGCTTAAGGGCTGAATACATAGGTGGAACCTGTTCGATTTCACCAATGAATTTTTTTAACACCTGTTCGAAATCTGATTCATATATTTCGGGAACTATACTATTTGTTAGTACTTCTCCAGCGGCATCAGCCGTTGTTGTAGTTACACCTAATTTGCAACGAGCGCGATATGTTTTATTTGAGTCGAGTAAATAGGCCGAAACTTTAGTCGCTTCGCCCAGGCAAATGGGCAACAAACCTGTCGCCGGCACATCAAGATTTCCGGTATGACCTGCTTTATTCGCATTGTAAATTCGCTTTACGTGTTGTAACGCACCATTGGAACTCATGCCCGCCGGTTTATCCAATATGATAATACCGCTAATGTCTCTACCGCGTTTCTTTCTTTGCCTGGCCATTTTAAATTAGTAGCGCTTAGTGCTGCATCCCTAATTAGTTCTATGACTTATCATCACTTTGGCTAACAGAATTAATGATGTCAGTAAGACGCTGAGCACGTTCAATTGATTCATCGTATTTAAAACGCAATGTAGGCACACCTCTGGATGTCAACATGTGTGACAGTTCCTGTCGAAAATGACCTTTCTGCTCATTTAGTTCTGTAACCAGCTTTTCTTTTGTCTGCATGGACGCAGACAAGGGCGATTTGTCGGGAACTATATCGCTTGGCTGCATGGACGCAGATAAGGGCGATTCGTCGGGAACTGAATCACTAGAATCACTGTTCAGTACAGTAACGTAAATCGTGGCACTTCCTAAATCTGAACTTACATCGACATTAGTCAGCGTAATCATTCCGTACTGATTTAAGGGAAATTCTCGTTGAACTAAAACAGAGAGCTCTTCCTTGATAAATTGGGCAACTCGACGGTTACGCCCGAATTCTTTTGGCATAGTTTAATCAGATTGTACGTTCGACACTAATTCGTTCGAACACTTCAATCTGATCACCTGCTTGTACATCGTTATAATTTTTAACGCCAATACCACAATCCGTACCTGATTTAACTTCATTCACATCATCTTTAAAACGACGTAATGATTCAAGTTCGCCTTCATAAATAACGACGTTGTCACGTAATACACGAATAGGGTTGCTTCGATTAACACGACCTGATGTAACCATGCAGCCGGCAATATCACCAAATTTTGGTGAACGAAAAACCTCACGTACTTCTGCAACACCGGTAATTTGTTCTCGCACTTCAGGTGAAAGTAAACCACTGAGAGCAGCTTTAACATCATCTATAACATCATAAATGATACTGTAATAACGCAGGTCAATACCTTCAGCATCAATCAGTTTGCGTGCACTTGCATCAGCACGTACATTAAAACCAATCACGACAGAGCCAGATGCCATGGCAAGATTAATATCCGACTCGGTAATACCACCAACACCGCTACTGACAATGCTTACTTTTACTTCATCTGTGCTCAGTCGTGATAATGCATCTACCAATGCTTCTGATGAACCATGCACATCAGCTTTAATCAGTATATTCACTGAAGCGGTTATGCCTTCCTGCATTTGATTCATAACATTTTCAAGCTTCGTCGCCTGATGTTGTGCTATCTTTGATTCACGATATTTTGCCTGCCTAAATAGCGCAATTTCTCTTGCCTTCTTTTCATCTGGCACGGCGATCATTTCATCACCCGCTTTCGGAGTTCCGGATAACCCTAAAACTTCAACCGGTGTGGATGGTCCCGCTGAAGCTACATCGTTGCCATTATCATCAATCATGGCTCTAACACGCCCAAATTCATGACCACTTAGTACCACATCACCTTTATTCAGTGTTCCACTTTGAACAAGAATAGTTGCAACTGGCCCCCGGCCTTTATCCAGTCGAGATTCAATAACAGCACCTGAGGCAGAACCTTCGACAACAGCCTTTAATTCAAGTATTTCTGCTTGCAATGAAATGCTTTCCAGTAAGGCATCAACACCTTCACCCGTTAACGCAGACACAGGCATAAACTGTGTATCACCACCCCAATCTTCGGGAATGACTTCAAATTTTGATAATTCCTGTTTAACACGATCAGGATCGGCATTTTCTTTATCAATTTTATTAACAGCAATAATGATCGGCACATCGGATGCCTTAGCATGCTTAACTGCTTCTTCCGTTTGTGGCATCACACCATCATCAGCAGCTACAACTATAATAACGATATCCGTTACTTTCGCACCACGAGCACGCATAGCTGTAAATGCTTCATGGCCAGGTGTATCAAGAAAAGTAATTTCACCATTGCCGATTTTAACTCGATAGGCACCGATATGTTGCGTAATACCACCGGCTTCTCCTGCTGCAACTTTGGAATTTCGAATATAATCAAGTAATGAAGTTTTGCCATGGTCAACATGCCCCATGATAGTAACGACAGGCGCACGACTAACTTGCTCACCATCTTGCTGCGTCGCCTGAATCATTTCTTCTTCGAGTGCATTTTCCTTTTGCAATCTGGGCTTATGCCCCATTTCTTCAATAACAATTGTTGCAGTATCCTGATCTATCGTTTGGTTGATCGTTGCCATAGTGCCAAGACCCATCAGAACTTTAATGACTTCAGAGCTTTTAACTGACATACGTTGAGCTAATTCAGCAACCGATATATTCTCAGGAACATCAACATCCCGAACAACAGGAGCTGTTGGTTTTTCAAAGCCATGCTGTTGATTAGCTGACTGTTGAACAACTGAATGTCGCTTAGGTTTCTTGTGGCGTCGACGACCCGAACCTTTTGTCGCCACATGTAATTCCTGGCGACCATGGCGAGTACGTTCTTTTTTGGACTTATCTTTATCTTTACCTGATGTTTTCTTTGATTCAGTTTGCTCAACAACCGGAGCAGCAGGTTGAATTTCTGGTGTTGTTTCACTAGCCTTTTCTTTGGCTTCTGCAACCACGACTTCAGTTTCAACCGCTTCTTCTGTCTCTGTTGCAGTTTCTTCTTTTACTGTTTCTACAACAACTGTTTCAGTTTCAGCTTGGATTTCAGCCTCAGCTTCTTGTTTTAACTTAGCTGCTACTTCTTGTTCTTCCAATAATTTTGCGGCGGCAGCTTCTTCTTCCTGCCTTAATGTTTCAACAACATCACCACGTTTTGCATAGGTGCGTCGTTTACGAAATTCGACATTAACAGTCTTTGACTGAGGCTTTGATCTGCCTTGAGTTGTGACATTTACTTTAAGTTCGCTAACTGTTTTTCGGCGTAAGGTTATTTTTCGCTCAGAACTATCTTTACCGTGTTTTTTTCTTAAAAAAGACAATAATTCAGATTTTTCAGAATCGGAAATAACATCATCGGCTTTCTTTTTGGATAGCCCAGCCTCAACCAGTTGTTCTTGTATGCGATCAACGGATACACCAACATCGGCGGCAAATTCACTGACAGTAACTTCAGGCATTAATTAACATCCTCACTACTTGATTCTTCGGATTCAAACCAGGGAATTCTTGCAGTCATAATTAGCTTTCCAGCACGTTCTTTATCCAGATCAGATATGTCCATCAATTCATCCACTGACTGCTCAGCCAGATCATCCATAGTTATTACGTCTTTACTAGCCAACTCATAAGCCAGTGCTTCATCCATGCCATCCATAGTCAGTAGATCTTCAGCCGGCTTCGTATCGCCTAGCTTTTCTTCTTTAGCAATAGCGCGAGTCAACATAATATCATTCGCTCGTCCGCGTAATTCGCTCACCAAGTCATTATCAAACTCTTCAATTGCCAACATTTCTTTTTCTGGCACATAAGCAACTTCTTCTACGCTTGAAAATCCTTCTTGCACAAGAATAAGGGCCATCTCCTCATCAACATCAAGCTCCTCCATAAACATGGCCTGTAATGTTTCGGCTTCGGCTTCATTCTTTTCATCAGCCTGTTCAACTGACATGACATTAAGTTCCCAGCCAGTTAATTCACTGGCGAGCTTCACGTTTTGTCCGCCACGACCAATCGCCTGAGACAAGTTCTCTTCAGCAACAGCGACATCCATCGTATGTTCATCTTCATCAACCATGATTGATGCAACTTCGGCAGGAGCCATCGCATTAATAACAAACTGGGCCGGGTTTTCATCCCAAAGAATAATATCCACGCGTTCACCACCCAATTCATTAGATACGGCCTGAACTCTGGAACCACGCATACCAACACATGCACCTATAGGATCAATTCTTGGGTCATTTGCTTTAACTGCAATTTTAGCTCTGGCACCCGGGTCTCTGGCACCATTAATAATATCAATCATGCCTTCGTTAATTTCTGGAACTTCAATTTTAAATAAATCAATCAGAAGCTCAACTGCTGTACGGCTTAGAAATAATTGCGGACCACGTGTTACTTCCGGTTTAACTTCTTTCAAATGTGCACGAATACGATCTCCCGGACGAACGGCTTCACGAGGGATTAATTCTTCTCTGGAAATAAATGCTTCTGCATTATTACCAAGGTCGAGAATAAGACCGCTGCGTTCTGAACGCTTAACAACACCGCTAACCATTTCACCAACACGACCTTCATAAGCATCTATTACCTGTGCACGCTCAGCTTCACGAACTTTTTGCACAATAACCTGTTTCGCTGCCTGTGCTGCAATTCGGCCAAACTCAACTGAATTCATAGGCTCTTCAATAAACTGACCAATTTCTATCTCTGGATTTTTTTCTTTGGCATCAGATAAAGAAACTTGTCTTGTTGGGGCTTCGAGTGATTCAGGCTCATCATCCACAACTTCCCAACAACGAAATGTATTGTAATCACCTGTTTCACGGTCAATAGAAACTCGCGCTTCCAAGTCTTCACGGTTTCGTTTTTTAGTTGCACTTGCAAGTGCAGCTTCGATCGCTTCAAAAATAATGTCTTTAGCAACACCTTTTTCATTACAAACGACATCCACAACCATTAATATTTCTTTATTCATTTACTCTACTCATTTATAAATCAAAACTGTGGAACCAAACGTGCACGTTCTATTAATCTAAAAGGCACTTTGTATTCCTCGTTATCACAATTAATTACCACTTCTTCGTCATCAACTGCTTTTAAAATTCCTGAGAAACGTTTTCTGTCATTATATTTTTCATATAATTTCAATTTGATCGTTTCACCGACAAACTTCTTAAACTGCTCTATGGTAAACAATGGTCTATCCAAACCCGGCGATGATACTTCCAGATCATAATTACCTTTAATCGGATCTTCAACATCAAGTAAACCAGTCAGTTGTCGACTTACCAAAACACAGTCTTCAACCATTATTCCTCCATCTTTATCAACATAAACCCGCAATATCGAACCATGAGTACTTTGATTAAGCTCAATACCCAATAATTCATAACCCATTGCCGCCACTTCAGTCTCGAATAAATCGAGCAAGTGCTGATTTTGTCTATACATAAGAGCCAAACACAAAAAATGGGCTCAAGGCCCACTTATAAAAAACAAAAATTTCACGAATAATTATAGCCAGTTTATATAAGGAGTGCTACAAAGCCTTCTTGACTAACTAATTATCCATATCGTCACTACAGACATTGCCTGCATGGACGCAGGTATTTAGCTTGCGTCAGGAACAAGCAAGCTGTGCCTGCACGGATGCAGGTACTTAGGATACGCCTAAAGCGCCTACTGTTGGTGCAGGAGCATATATCCTGACAGTACATCCTGTACATAGCAAAAAACCCCTATAAGGGGCCTTAAAAATTCAACTCTGATTGGTAGCGGGGGCAGGATTTGAACCTGCGACCTTCGGGTTATGAGCCCGACGAGCTGCCAGACTGCTCCACCCCGCATCAGAGGTCGCGAATAGTACAGTGCTGTATGATGATTTTCAAGACACTTTATGCAATTGATTTACTTAAGATATGACAGTGCGGCTTAATTGAACAGGCAAACGTTTTGCTCCCCAATCTCCAGGTTTTGATTCAAAAACACCAGCGCAACTTTGCTGACATTTTGGGCAATATGCATCAGTTTCAAGATTCCACTCTTTAATCTCATACCAGTCACGAACAATCAGCTCCTCACCGCATTTATAACAATAAGTTGTATCACCCTCACGATCATGGACATTTCCTGTGTACACATAATGTAAGCCATTCATAATGGCGATAGATCTCGCTTTTTGTAATGATTCTATAGTAGTTCTGTGTTTATCGCGCATTTTCCAATCTGGATGGAATGCTGAAAAATGTAATGGCACATCTGGACCTAATTCCGAATATATCCATTCTGTCATTTGATTGAGCTCTTTATCAGAGTCATTTTCACCCGGAATAAGCAAATTAGTTATTTCAAACCAAACGTCCGTTTCATGTTTAAGGTAAGATAATGTCTCTAGCACAGGAGCAAGATGGCTACCGGTAATACGATGATAAAAATCTTCAGTAAATGCTTTTAAATCGATATTCACCGCATCAATATGTTCATAAAATTCTTTTCTTGGCTCAGGCAAGACATAACCTGCTGAAACTGCAACAGTTTTTATATCATGTTGATGGCAAGCATCTGCGACATCTATCGCATATTCATGGAAAATAACTGGGTCGTTATAGGTGAAAGCAATACTGCGACAGCCTGTTTTTTTTGCTGCAAGAGCCAGGGTTTCAGGACTAGCAGCATCTGCCAGAGTATCCATCTCGCGCGATTTACTGATATCCCAATTTTGGCAAAATTTACAAGCCAAATTACATCCTGCTGTGCCAAATGAAAGAACCGCTGTCCCAGGAAGAAAATGATTTAACGGCTTCTTTTCTATTGGGTCGATACAAAAGCCACTGGATCGGCCATAAGTAGTTAGAACGATTTGATCATTTTCACAGGCACGGACAAAACAAAGCCCAGACTGACCATTTTTTAATTTACATTCACGTGGACATAGATCGCACTGTATCCGACCATCGTCGAGTTTGTGCCAATATTTAGTTTCAACAGTACTCATAAATTTTTAACAACAAATAACTATCTGTATAATAATAGTCCTATAATTTAAATATATATGAACGATACATCAATTAATCAACGCCCTATTTCAATTAGGCCAACAGCGGTTGCCGGTAGCTTTTACCCGAAGGATGCCAATCAATTGAATAATATGCTGGATGAATATCTGGCATTAGAAACTGCCGATATCGATCCACCAAAAGCAATCATTGCACCACATGCAGGTTATATCTATTCAGGTCAAACCGCAGCTAGTATTTATTCAATCGTTGGGAAATTAAAATCCCAAATAACTCGAGTCGTTCTATTGGGTCCCACGCATCGAGTTTATGTGAAAGGGTTAGCCTTGGCATCAAATACGCACTTTGCTACACCGCTGGGTAATATTCCTATCGACACAGTTGTTTTAAAAGAACTGGAAAGTAATTACCCTTATGTACAATTTCTTGATGCCGCACATGAACAGGAACACAGTCTTGAAGTTCACTTGCCTTTTTTACAGAAAATATTAGACGACTTTACACTTATTCCATTATTGGTCGGTGATGCTGAACCTGAACAAGTTGCAGCAGTACTAAACGAATTATGGGGAGAAGATGAAACTTTAATCGTTATAAGCTCAGATCTCAGTCATTTTCTTGATTATGAAACAGCATGTAAAGCAGATAGCGAAACCACTCAACTCATAGAACATTTTGAATATAATAAAATTGGTTCAAACCAGGCCTGTGGTTGTATGCCACTACGCGGTTTATTAAAGCTTGCCAAAAATAAAAATATGTCTATTCAAACGCTAGACCTTTGCAACTCAGGCGACACAGCAGGAAGCAAAGATCGTGTTGTTGGATACGGCGCTTATGCCTTGTTTGAAAATAGAATACTTAATAAAAATGACAAGGAATTCGTGTTTAATGTCATTCATAAAAGTATTGAACAAGGCCTAAATGCAGGCAGCGCATATAAACCAGAAACAGAAAATGTTGCTCATAACCTTAAGGAAAATTACGCGGTTTTTATTACCTTAAAACTTCATGGACAATTACGTGGATGCATAGGAACAACTGAGGCACACATGCCTTTAATAAATGCCGTCGCTCAATATGCTTATGCCGCTGCATTTTCTGACCCGCGTTTTAAACCACTTACTACTGAGGAATATAAGCAAGTTGATATTAGTTTATCTATACTAACTCCGGCTGTTCCTCTGCCTTTTAATGACGAACAAGACTTACTTAATAAATTACGCCCCGATATTGATGGAATAATTATTTCAAAAAATAATGCACGGGCAACATTTTTACCGGTGGTATGGGAATCTATAAAAAAACCAAAACAATTTCTTGATGAATTAAAAAGAAAAGCGGGAATAAAACCATCCGACTCACCTGACAAGGCCTGGCGTTATACTGCTGAATATTATTCCTGAACACCTGGCATTCGGGTTTTTAGATTATTGACGCGTTTTACAAGAACCTATTGAACCTTTTCCACAGAGTTGGCCATCTATCCATATAGCATTATCAAATCGAGTATTCTCCAGATTAGCACCTGCTAGCAAAGCACCACTTAAATCAACATAGGATAGATCTGCATCTTTCAAATTAGCATATCGTAAATCAGTTTGTTTTAAATTCGCGCCAATTAAACGAACACGTTCAAGATTTGCATAGCTCAAATCACTCGCCATTATTTCTGCATAAGCCATATCTGCACCAGAAAAATTAGCGCCTAGTAAATTTGACTCATTCAATATTGCATCCGTTAAAATAGCTGATTCGAGATTTTTATTTTCTGCGTTCAGTTTAATAAAGTAACAACTACTCCAATTTACACCTTCATTCGCTGGTAATGAGCAATCGACCAATACATCCTGCTTTTGAGGTTTTAAAATAAATCCAAATGTAATAATCACTATCAACAACAACAAAATAGAAAGAGCCGGTAATTTTGGACGCTTAAAATTATTTTTATAGGCATCATTCATCTCTTTTCTGTGTTGCCGGTGTACTAACATCACATCAGATTCAACACCTCGTCGTTCTCTTGTTCGACGTCGTTCTTGTACCATATTCTCCTTTTGTCGTCGCTGATCTGAAATTCGCTCATCTGCCTGTATTTTTGCAAGGTCTAATTTAACTTTATCGACAGGCATCTCTTGCATAACATCCGGGTAAAGTTCTCTGTGCTTGGCAACAGGCTGCCAATTTTGTTCATCCAAACTCAATTCATCATCAGCATGTAATCGACCAAGCAAGATATTTCTTGTAATTTGTGCAGATAAGAATGGTCCCTTTATCTCGCCATTTCTCCTTACAAACCAGTGTTTTCGTTCCGACAAAGCCTTTCTCCAATGAAATACATACAAAAACATGTCAAGTTTCATGCCAAAATGACGTTAAATAGACATGGATATTCAAGCAGCATTACCTACTCCACTACCTGTAAAAACAATACACACAAATTTATCTCAATGGCTGCTTGGGCAGATTTTGAATGCAACTGTCATTGGTCGTAAATCAGCAGACACATTGATTCTACAAATACAAAATCAACAAATAGAAGCCAAAACAAACCCGGACAAAGCAATTAATGCAGGTCAACAATTAAAGCTCGTAGTAGAAAAATTAGGTGACCCCGTTGTTCTTCGTGTCTTACAACAAGACTCTGCAAAAGTAATTCATGAAATCAAACAACAATTACTTCGAGAAAGCGTACCAAAACAAGCAAGCATGGAAAAATTGACAATGATATTAAATCAAGCTTCGAGAAATATCAGGGAAGTTATTAAATTTTTTCCTGCACCGATAGAGCAGCAATTTAAAAAACTAATTGAACACTTGCCGACAAAAACCAACTTAAATAATGAAACAGGTTTAAAAGCGGCAATAAAAAATTCCGGCGTGTTCTTTGAATCAAAATTACTGGCTGAAATAAGTAGTAAAAAATATCCAGGAAATCTATTAAAAACTACAAAACAGGCTCCAAACCAAGTCTCAAGCCAGACGCAACATCAGGGGACAGCAAAAGACCTGAAAGCTAATCTATTGCAACTATCTGGCGTCATCAACAAATATAAACAACAGACACAAAATCAGGAAAGTAACTTTATTAAACAAGCACAGGTAACACCGTTTTTTGAAACAGCGAAAAAATCAACGGCAAAAATAGAAAATAGTGCCAAGGTAATCGAACTAACTTTAAAAATGGATGCTGAAACAATCAACAAACAAATTGAGTCATCTATAGCACGAATAGAAGTAAATCAATCAAAAGCAATTATCACGCATGACAATAAAACCCCGATTTGGTCTATTGAAATCCCAGTCAAAGATAAACAAGATATTGACTTAGTAAAACTCGATATTCAAGCTGATGAAGAATCAAAAAACGAAAACGAAAACGAAAAATTATGGGCAGCAAATTTAAAAATAGATTTTGAGAATATAGGTACCGTCTCTGCAAAACTCTCCATAATTGATAAAGAAGTTAACGCGACACTATGGTCAGAAAATGAAATTTTGAACGAACTCATTAATGACAATTTATTTCTTCTCAATAACCAAATAGAAAAATGTGGTCTATCTACAGGCAAAATTATTTGTCTTGAAGAAGCGCCTGTCGAACAAGAGATTCAATTTTCTGACAACAATCTTATTAATATCACGATATGAACAGCTTGGCAGAAATTCCAAAAAAAGCGGTTGCGCTTAGCTACGATGGCATAACAGCACCAATTTTATCTGCTAAAGGCGCTGGTGAATTCGCTGAGGAAATTATTGCTATGGCAAAAGAGCATAATATCCCAATACGCGAAGAACCTGACTTGGTGGGTTTGCTAGCAAGATTAAAATTAGGTGAAGAGATTCCCGGAGAACTTTATGTCGCTGTAGCAGAAACCATCGCTTTTGCTTATATGATTAAAGCTAAGGTGCCTCGTCAAGCTTAGGGCCTGATTACCTTTCATCTTCACCACTGCTAGAGACTATTTTTGTATCCAGCAAGGCGGAATGAGCGTGATGTAATCATTATACTTAAGCGATTGACAACGACGCTGGGTGCAAAAACAGTCTCTCCTAGCCCTCCGGATTGTGTTTGAAAAAGCGCCATTCGGCGTTGCTCATCATTCATTTAGAATAACTAAACCTCATTCCTGGCGTCTTGACTGGTGCTTTTTCAGACGACAACAGAGGCGAAGATAAAAGGTAAACAGACTCTGATAATCATGCTTGGCCCGATTGTTTATTTCTTGCTTCATTCGCCTTTTTCTTATTACCTAAACGGTCATATGCGGCAGCAATAACAGCCCAATTGTCAGATTTTAATTGAGTGTTGTTTCCTGCCAGGGCATTCGATTTTTTTGCCATTGCAATCGCTTGTTGCCACTGCTGCTGTTGCATACGGACAGCAGCAAGTCGATGCCATAACAATGCATTTTTAGGTTCAATACGAAGTGCACGTTCTATTGTTGCTGCCGCTTTTTCGCTTTGTCCTTTATCTGAAAGTCGTTCAGCATCATCAAGCAATGCAATAATAACGGATTCTTTTTTCTTATTAATTACTTTTCTATTTTTATCAACCTTCACTTCTGCTTCAACTATCGTAGCCTGCGCTTTTTCAACGGGGACATTTCTCTCTTCCACCGGAATTAATTCAACCGATTTTGTTGTTTGTTCTGCGCACGCTGTCAAACACAACGTCATTGTGAGCAAATAAATATTATGTTTATTCATAAAACCTCATCTTTAA
>CAYTIZ010000004.1:9586-12109 GCA_964437885.1 uncultured Enterobacteriaceae bacterium | reverse complement strand
TTGGCTTTTTATCCTTCTAATATTAATTTAAAAGCACTCAACATAAGCAGGTGGGTATTTTTTTACAAACGGATACGCTTTAGTTGTTCACAACTATTTTGTGAATTACTCATGTCAGGAAATTCGTACCATTCTATCTCTTCCGGCTCAATCAAACTTAATGGCTCAGGTTTGATTTTCTTCATCATATCGAGCCATATTTGCATCGCACCTGTAGAGCCAGTGAGTTTAGCTGTTTGATTATCATCTCGTCCAACCCAAACTACAGCTAATAAACGATCACCGAAACCAGCGAACCAACTGTCTCTCAACGCATTCGTTGTCCCCGTTTTACCTGCTAATGGCATTAAAGAAGGTAGTTCACGTGTTAGACGTCTGGCCGTCCCATTTTTAACAACTTCTGTTAATAAATATTGCGTTAAAAAAGCCGTTTCCGGTTCTATATATTCACGTACTGCCAAATCATAATGCCGTAATGGCTTTCCTTCTTTATCTAACACCGCACGAATTGTTTTTAGCCGGATTTGCAAGCCGCCACTGGCAATAGTTTGATACATTTGTGTTACTTCATAAGGAGATAAATTCAACGCACCAAGTAAGATTGAAGGTAATTTTGGTATAGGTGAAGTAACACCCATATTTTTTAACGTTTTGATGACATTTTCCAGACCCAGCGTCATGCCAAGACGTACAGTAGAAATATTATATGACTTGGCTATTGATCTGATTAAAGGGACTTTTCCATGTGTTCTATTATCATAATTCTTTGGTGCCCATGATTTACCATTAGCTTGCTTTAAAACAATACTCGAATCATCAAGTGAGCTAAGCACATTATATTTGGCAGCAGTTTGCAGAGCTGTCATATATATTGCCGGTTTGACCAATGAACCTATAGGTCTTTTTGCGTCAAGCGCACGGTTAAATGCATTTCTATGCTTATTCCTGTCCCCAACCAAAGCAAGCACTTCGCCATTATGTTGCTCAACCATAACCACTGCTGATTGAAGTGTCCCTGATTTAAAACCTCTTTCTTTATCCAGTTTCGACAAACTGGATTTTACACTGTTTTGTGCTATTTCCTGCTTACCAACATCAAGTGTGGTATGTATTTGTAGGCCTTCATTTCTAAGATCATCAATACGATAATCTCGTTTTATATGACGTCTGACTAAATCAAGATAAGCGGGATATTTTGCACTACTCCAATTTGGTTTTTTTGTGACTACTAATGGCATTGTCGAGGCTCTTTTTAATTCGGAAGCACTAATAAAGTCCTGTTGCTGTAATAATTTTAATACCAGATTGCGACGCGCTAATGCTCTTTCCGAATTTTTCCGAGGATTATAGTAAGACGCACCTTTTACCATACCCACTAATAGTGCAATTTCGGCAATATTTAATTCAGCTAGTGGTTTAGAAAAATAAAATTCTGCTGCCGTACCAAAACCATGAATACTGCGCGCGCCATTTTGTCCTAAATATATCTCGTTGACATATGCAGCTAGAATACTTTGTTTTGAATAATGATATTCCAGCATTAAGGCCATTAAAATTTCATTCAACTTTCTCGAAAACGTTCGTTCACGAGTAAGAAACATATTTTTAATTAATTGTTGCGTCAGGGTACTACCACCTTGTGCAATTTTGCCGGCCAATAGATTGGTAAATAGCGAACGTAAAATACCCTTTGGATCGATACCAATATGTTCAAAAAAATGTCTGTCTTCTACCGCGATCAATGTCTTTATCAGGGATTTTGGTATTTCTTTATAAGCAACAAGAACACGATCTTCATCGTGCAAAGGGAATATTTTTCCGATTAACGCTGGACTTAATCTGATTATTTGAACCGTTTCACCATTATCCAATGCTGACATTTTTTCAATATGGCCATTATTGATTTGAATTCGTATCTTTCTTGCTTGCTCAAAACCATCCCAGTAATGAAATTGTCGCGTATATATATCTATAACTGAAGCACGGCTACTAAATTGACCTTGTTTTGTCAATTTTAAAACAGGTTGATACGCCGCACTTTTTAATCGTTCTATTAATATTTTTTGTTCAAATTCTCGTCCCGCGTAGAGTTCTATTGGCTGCGCATAAACTCTGGCGGGAACAGACCAACGTTTTCCTTCAAAGTTTTTCCTAATTTGAAAATCAATCCAGACACAGTAAGAAAGAAAAACACAAGCAAGAATAACAAGAAGCTGAACCATCCATAATTTAAGTATGGATTTATTTTTTTTCTTGGGCTGACTTTTTCGTTTACGAGAGATTTTTCGTTCTCTGACCATAAAATAGCGTTATTTGGAAAATAATCTAATAACTATGTAGAAAATACGGAATGCGTACAAGCTTAAGAGGTATCGGAAACATCATTGTCGTTCCTGCGCGTCCTGCGCCCGCGACATTGCCTACATGAATGTAGGTACTTAGGATTCGGCCTAAAGCGCCTACTGTTGGTGCTTGGAGCAAAACCCTAAGCGTTCATCACACACATCTTTTGTGTGCTCCTGC
>CAYTIZ010000004.1:9127-9535 GCA_964437885.1 uncultured Enterobacteriaceae bacterium | reverse complement strand
ACGGAGCCTATCAGTAGTTTTAGTAGAGACTCTCACTGTAATTACTTAAGTAAGCTCTCAACTAACGCCCTACGGCGTTTTTTTCTCGCTTCAATGACTATTCTGGCCTTTTCTCTGCGTTCTTTATCGCGCTGAGCCAGTGTCATTTTCAGCTTATCTTCTTCTAGATTTTTTTTTGGCCTTTTTCTTGGCTTTTTTCTTAGAAGTTTTCTTCTTTGCTTTTTTCTTAGAAGCTTTCTTCTTTGCTTTTTTCCTAGAAGTTTTCTTCTTCGCTTTTTTCTTAGAAGCTTTCTTCTTTGCTTTCTTCTTTGCTACTTTCTTCTTAGCTTTCTTCTTTGCTTACTTCTTAGGTTCTTTCTTATTAGCTTTCTTCTTGTCAACTTTCTTATTAGATGACTTATTTTAGTC
>CAYTIZ010000004.1:0-9058 GCA_964437885.1 uncultured Enterobacteriaceae bacterium | reverse complement strand
GAGACTCCCCTACTGATGAATAATTTAATTAAAATGTATACATAACATTAAACAAACACGCTGTGATTATAGTCATGTTTTATCTTTTATCTATATGTTTTTTAAAAAAAACATTATTCATTGCATAATTATGCAGTTTTTATTGCTATTTATACGACAAATCATACTTTTTTATCTTTTTATTGGAGTATAAATATTAATAATTATGTTAACTGCAACAAAATATCTTTAGTAACATCTTGAACATCTTGCATACCATTTACACTTACATATTTAATCTTTGCATCATTTTGGTTTGAAAGTTCAGTGTAATATTTTATTAAAGGTGATGTTTGTTCATGATAAACGTCTAAACGTTTTTTAACTGTCTCTTCTTGATCATCATCACGTTGCACCAGATCTTCTCCAGTAACATCATCCTTACCTTCAACCTTGGGAGGGTTAAACTCAATATGATAAGTTCGTCCCGAAGCTAGATGCGCTCTACGACCGCTCATACGCTTGATAATCGGTTCATCTTCTACTTTAATTTCAATAACATAGTCAACATCTATACTAGATGCAAGCATAGCCTCAGCCTGAACAATCGTACGAGGAAAACCATCAAACAGGTAACCGTTTATACAATCATCTTCACTAATACGCTCTTTAACCAAACCTAAAATTAATTCATCTGAAACAAGCCCACCTGCATCCATTACTTTTTTTGCTTCGATTCCTAATTCAGTACCTGCACTTACTGCAGCACGTAACATATCACCCGTTGATATCTGCGGAATTTTAAATTTTTCTTTTATGCTATTTGCCTGAGTACCCTTGCCTGCACCCGGTGGTCCTAACAATATTATTTTCATTTTTACTTACCCCTCCTTCTATATACTGCAATATAATTATAATTTTAAAAAATAGGACATAAAAACTGATGAAGATCCAACTTGATAGCGAAAATTCTGCTTCAAATAAAATTATTTCCTATTCCGATGATTCATTTACCTTAAAAAATAAATTAATTAAATCAAATATGGTCGTTTCAAAAGACCATTTAATTGAACATTGGTCTGTAGAAGCTTATCAATATCTTGCATTGCAACAGATGGATCAAATTATTACATGGCAACCCGAAGTCATATTGTTCGGCACAGGTAAAGAATCTGGTTTTCAAAATCAGAAATTACTGTCTTACATCACCTCAAAAAATATCGGTCTAGAAATAATGAACACCGGTGCAGCATGCCGTAGCTATAATTTATTAATTGATGAAGGCCGAAATGTCGTTGCCTGCTTGTTTTTACCCTCTATTTAACTTTCCATCTTTAAAGTATCCAGAGAGAAGCCCTCTCTTAGTAATATTTGCCGCAATCGTTTAATCGCTTCTATTTGAATCTGTCTCACTCGTTCTCGCGTTACACCTAATTCAACACCGATCTCTTCCAGAGTAGCAACTTCTCTGCCATGCAAACCAAAACGATGTTCCACAACCACACATTGCTTGTCACTAAGCAAATTTAGCCATGTATCAATATGTTCCTTTACATCGCTATTTTGCAATAATAAGGAGGGGTCAAGATTTTGCTCGTCAGGCAACGTATCTAATAAGGATTTGTCATAAGGACTGGGAGAATCAACCGAAGTTTCTCGCTCATTTAAACCCAGCATACGCTTAACAACATCTATAGGCTGATCAAGCATATCAGCAACATCTTGTGGGCTAGGCTCGCGATCCAGTGTCTGCGAAAGTTTCCGTGCTGCACGTAAATAAATATTAATTTCTTTTACCACGTGAATCGGCAAACGAACGGTACGAGTTTGATTCATTAATCCACGTTCAATCGTTTGCCTTATCCACCATGTAGCATACGTTGAAAAACGAAAGCCTCTTTCCGGATCAAATTTCTCTACAGCGCGGATCAAACCAAGATTGCCTTCTTCAATCAGATCGAGAAGTGCTAAACCACGGTTCATATATCGACGTGCAATTTTCACAACAAGACGTAAATTGCTTTCAATCATACGTTTTCTTGCACTGTCATCCCCTTTTAATGCTTTACGTGAAAAATAAACTTCTTCTTCCGCGCTCAATAAAGGGGAAAAACCAATCTCATTCAGATATAAACGGGTTGCATCGAGATCACCCGCTGAAACACGCACTGTTTCAGATTTTTTTTGTTTATCCTTCGAACTTAGTTCTTTTACATCTTCAACTTCGCTAACATCGAGTTCTTCATCAGTTAACTGAATTTCCTCAGCATCATTATCTTTTATGTCAGAGTTTGATTTTATATCTTCGTCTTTCATCTATTTACCATTGCTTAACTCAGGCACGTTTCTTCGGAAGATATTTAGTTGGATTAATGGGTTTGCCATTCTGGCGTATTTCAAAATGAAGCACAGTACGACCAGTATGATCCTGTCCCATTTCGGAGATAGCTTCTCCAGCGTTCACTCTGTCACCTTCTTTGACCAAAAGTTTGCTGTTATACGCATATGCACTCAAGTACGTTTCATTATGTTTAATGATAATAAGCTTTCCATAGCCAATAAGTCCACCACCACTGTAGACAACTTCGCCTGCTGCTGCTGCTTTAACTCGCTGACCAACACTTCCCGATATATCGATACCTTTTTTTGAAGTTGGTGAATTCGATTTAACTAACTTACCTTTAGTTGGCCAGGACCATTTTACCGGACCTTTGGCTAAAACAGCTTTTGTACTAGTCTTTTTAACGGCAACTTCTGTCTTTTTCTGAATCGGTTTTGCTATTTTTTTAGGTAGTGGTTGTTTGGGCACTACTTTTTTGGCTGTAGTACCTGGCTTTTTTAAAGGCTCGCCTTTCTTTTTAAGAACAGGCTTTAAACGAATTAATTGACCTGGATAGATGGTATAGGGAGCTTTAACCTGATTCCAGTTCGCTATCTCTTTGTAATCAAAATTATATCGCCAGGAAATTGAATATAAGGTTTCTCCCTTGGTAACGATATGATAGCCAGATTTATTTTTAACCGATGATTTTTTAACCGATTTAGCTTGAGGTTTAGTATTTCGTTGTGTCGTTGTTGCTGAAGGCTCTTTAACTTCTCCACGATTTGCGACAGGAGCAACAGCCGTTCCGGCACAGGCCTGAAGCATTAAAAAAATAAATAGGAAAATAACAATGTTATCGCAGCGAATCATCCTGTCTCTTTTAAGTTGTATCTATACCACCGAGCATGGGTACAAAACTTACCGAATCAAGAACTTCTTCTTCAAAACCTTCTTCCGTACGGGTAATTAATAATAATTTTTGATCGCCGGATTTACCAACTGGGATAACCAAACGACCATCAATGGCTAATTGTTCCAGTAATGCATCAGGCACACCTATTGGTGCGGCCGCAACAATAATAGCATCAAAAGGAGCTTGCGTAGGCCAACCAATATTGCCATCGGCATGCTTAGTTCGAACATTGGTATAGCCTAATTTTTGAAACCGTTCACGCGCACGTATTAATAAACCGTTTATTCTTTCAACCGTGTATATGCGTTTCGTGAATTGCGCCATGATTACGGTTTGATAGCCACATCCCGTTCCAATTTCCAGAACTTTTTCAAGCTTCTTATCTTTAATCAATGCTTCTGTCATTTTCGCAACTATATAAGGTTGAGAAATAGTCTGATTAAATCCTATGGGCAATGCCGTGTTTTCATATGCCCGGGTTGCTAATGCTTCATCAACGAAAATATGTCGTGGTGTCGTACGTATCGCATCAAGCACAGCTCCAGACTTTATTCCCATATCAATCAGAGTATCTGCAAGACGATCACGCGTACGCTGCGAGGTCATTCCGATACCATGATGTTCAGCAGACATCATTCCAATACCTCTATCCATTCGGATACTGTTTGTAAGGATTTATGATGAGTTAAATCAACCTGTAATGGAGTGATTGAAACTTTGTTCATCCGAATCGCATGAAAATCAGTACCCTCACCTGCATCTTGCTCAGCTCCAACTGGTCCAACCCAATAAACTTTTCGACCTTTTGGGTCAAATGCTTCTTGCGCTGGTTCTGCTTTATGTCGATTACCCAGACGAGTTACAGCAAAACCTTTTATTTGATCGTATTCAATATCCGGGATATTCACATTCAATAACACATCGCCTAAAGATTGCTGCATGATCGATTGAATTATTTTTTTAGCCGCGATAACGGCAGAGGTATAATCATCTGGTCTTATGCCAGCAAGAGAAAAGGCAATGGCAGGGCAACCAAGAAAGCGACCTTCCATCGCCGCAGCGACCGTGCCGGAATAAATAACGTCATCGCCAAGGTTTGCACCTGAGTTTATACCGCTGATAACCATGTCCGGTTCATCATCTAACAATCCTGTAATCGCAAGATGGACACAATCTGTTGGCGTACCATTAACATAATGGAAACCACGACTATCTTGTTTGATATAAAGCGGTGCATCCAGAGTTAAAGAATTACTCGCACCACTACGGTCTCGGTCGGGAGCAACAACAGTAATCTTGCCCAACTCAGCAAGCGCTTCAGCCAAAGCAGCTAAACCAGGAGCCTGATAACCATCATCATTACTTAACAAAAAATGCATTTAAAAATATTAGTTTATTAAGAACTCTAACAATGCTTTTTGCGAGTGCAATCGATTACCCGCCTCTTCCCAAACAACACTTTGTCGGCCTTCTAATACTTCTTTAGTCACTTCTTCGCCACGATGTGCCGGCAAACAATGCATAAACAAAGCATCATCTTTTGCCAATGACATGAGTTCTGAATTAACCTGATACTTGGCAAACTTTTCCATACGTTCCTTCTGCTCTTCTTCTTGCCCCATACTCGCCCACACATCAGTCACAACAACGTCGGCTGCTTCAGCAGCAAGATGGGGATCACGTTCAATCGTAACATGTGCTTCTGTCGCACTATGAACTTCTGGATCAGGATCAAAACCTTCCGGACAGGCAATTGTTAACTGAAAATTAAACAGCTTGGCTAAATTCATATAGGAATGACACATATTATTGCCATCACCAAACCAGACAACTTTTTTACCTTCTATCGAACCACGTGCTTCAGAGTAAGTTAATAAATCCGCTAGTAGCTGACAGGGATGATAGCTATCCGACAAGCCATTAATCACAGGGACATCAGAATACTCAGCAAATGTTTCAATCCGCTCATGTTCAAATGTTCGTAACATAATACAATCCAGCATTTTGGATATAACGCGCGCGGTATCTTCTATTGGTTCACCTCGACCTATCTGCGTACCCGTAGGGGCAAGATAAATCGCATGTCCACCGAGCTGAGCCATACCCGCCTCAAAAGAAACCCGAGTTCGCGTTGAGGATTTTTCAAAGATCATTCCCAAAACACGATTCTGCAATGTCGTTTCATATTTTTTTTGTTTAAATTGCTGCTTTAATTGTGTGGCGCGATTAATAATCGACTTCAACTCATCACAACTTAAACTATTTAATGTTAGAAAATGTCTTGGTTTCATAACGTCACCTTCAACTCAGGTATTTTATGAGCAATTCACTCAATATAGACACAAGGTCATCAGCTTCAGTATCACTCATAATTAACGGCGGCAATAAACGAATAACACTTCCCTCTGTTACATTAATTAATAAGTTTTCTGCTAATGCCAAACCAACCAGATCAGTACAATCCTGTTCAAGCTCGATAGCTAACATCAAACCTTTGCCACGAATCTCTTTTACTCCATCTATCGCACTTAAAGGCTGCTTAAAGCCATCTAATATTCGATCTCCCAACTCTTTCGCGCGTTGCTCAAGTGTTTGCTCTTCTAATACATTAATCACAGCTAAGGCCGCTCTTGCAGCCAGGGGATTGCCACCAAAAGTTGAACCATGACTTCCAGGCTGAAATAAATCTGCTGTACCACCTCTCGCTAAACAAGCACCAATCGGTACACCATTACCTAATGCTTTTGCCAACGTCATTACATCCGGTTTAATCTCTTCATGCTGAAAGGCAAACCACTGTCCCGTTCGACACATTCCCGTTTGAATTTCATCAAGCATCATCAAACAATCATGTTCATCGCAAAATATTCTAATTGCTTTCAAATAACCATCATCAGGAATAACAACACCACCTTCGCCTAATATCGGCTCAAGCATGACCGCAACAATATTTGGCGTCGTTTCCGCTATCTCATTTAAAGCATCAAGATTGTTATAAGGAATATGTTTAAAGCCCCCGACTAAAGGTTCGAAACCTTTCTTTACCTTATTGTTGCCGGTAGCCGATAGTGTTGCCATCGTTCGACCATGAAAACTCTTTTCCATAACAACAATAACCGGATTACTCACTCCCTTGCTACTTGCATAAAGACGCGCCAGTTTAATTGCCGCTTCGTTAGCTTCCGCACCGGAATTCCCAAAGAACACTTTATCCATACCCGAATGCTCAACTAATTTTTCAGCCAGCTTTTCCTGTAAGGGAATACGATAAAGATTTGAGGTATGAATTAATTTCGCTGCCTGATCGGCAATCGCTTCTTGCACAGCAGGATGCGCATGCCCTAAACCACACACAGCAATACCACTAAGCGCGTCCAGATAACGTTGATCGTCGACATCTGTAAGCCAGACACCTGAACCACTTTTAAATTCGACCGACAAAGGCTGATAATTTGACATTAATGCACTACTCATCTCTTAACTTTACTCGACCCTAAAATCGTCGCTCCTGTGCGTCCTGCACCCGCGACATAAATTATATCCCTATAAATAACAAGCCCGGCAACAAGCCGGGCTCAAAACAAGCTATGTAATACTTATTCTTATAAAGGTAAGCCACCATGACCGTATCCAACCATACACATGAGCATAGGTATAGAAAGAAAAGTGTTGGTTCTTGATGCCATTAATGCAACGACTTTGCCCTTGGCTATTTCATCAGCTGTAGCTTCAACAATACCCAGAATTTTTTTCTGATTAGGCCAGATTAATACCCAAACATTAAACAACATAATCGTCCCCATCCATGCACCGAGACCAATAATCAAACCGCCCTCTTGCAACAAGAACGCATTCTTAAGACCAACACCCAAAGATTCCAGTGCAGATGCGCCCGTTAACCATGTAGCTAATGCTCCCCAACGAAACCACCACAAAGCGCGTGGCGCGACATACTTATTAATCGCCGCAGGACCAGGACCACCTTCATCAGCTAATGCTTCACCGACAGCAGGCACTTGCACAAAATTAAAATAATAAAGTAATCCAATCCAGATAATGCCAAAAAAGACATGCAACCAGACGGTAAAAGACAAAAGATTAAATGTAGTATCGCCGACCAAAAGCGTGATAATGATCGCCGTAACAAAACCAAGCGCAAGCGTACCATGCACTGACTTAAGTGGATTCATAATATTCCCCCAATGATAATAATAAGACTTCTATAAATAATAATATAAAGATATTGTTTGAGCGGGATTATACTGGTCTCAATACAAGCTGACACCCCTAAACACAAGATAATCAGCGAAAATACTGTGACCGGAACAAATATAATCAATGATTTAGCGCTAAGATAGTGATCAAATAAGCCTTTTAGGTATAATCCGCCACAGAAGATTTAGACTCAAACCGAGGTATATGTAATGGAAGTAATGGAACAAATCAAAAAAACCGTCGAAGAAAGCCCGATCGTACTCTTTATGAAAGGCTCACCCGACTTCCCACAATGCGGCTTCTCCATGCGCACATCACAAGCATTAAAAGAATGCGAAGTAGAATTCGACTTCGTCGACATACTGGCAAACCCGGAAATACGCGCCACCCTGCCACAATTTTCAAACTGGCCAACCTTCCCACAAGTATTCATCAACGGCGAACTCGTCGGCGGATGCGATATCGTCATGGATTTATTTGAGAAAGGTGAATTACAAAAAATGACGCAAGAAGCGGTAAAATAATAATAACTTTTGATTGAGAGTAGTAATTTAACTTACTACTCTCAGTTACATCTCTTTTCTTTTTAACTTCGCTTTTCGCCTGATAGCGACCTACTTCTTTTTAAAAAGAAGTAAGCAAGAAAACCCTTCCCTAATATCATGGCCTACGGCTACCTTCGAAAGTAATCATTAACAAGGGTCGCGCATACATTCGTCCATGAACGAATGCGCTCAATTGTGCATCCATGCACAATTGCCCCTCGTTAATAATCACTTCCTCAGCATGCCATACGGGCATAACCAAAACACATTGTTATTGATATTCACCTTTTGCGACTGAATTTATTTTTTCTTGACTTTCATGAGCAATTTCATCAATGTCTTCTTCAAGCTTTTTAACTTCAACTTGTATCTGATTTATTTGTTTTTTTGTGTATTTTGTCGGCATGAAGTAACGAATAACTCTTGATAAAAAATGTTCATCGCGCAAAAGCACTCTTGCTTTAGCAAAAACAGTTGAGACATCTTTTTTAGCTGCGAACAAGAACTTCCTTAATTCTTCCATCGCGGGTTTATAATGCTCAATGTTTGCTGCATATGTCTCATGATCTATATGTCTCTCAATAAATGCTTTTGTAGTTTGTTCTATCATGCGGTTCGAAGTTTCCATTGAATCATTAAGTTTACGCAGTTCAACATTAAGAGAATAAACTTCATTAATAAACTCTATATTGGAAAGCGAAATAACTAATTCTTTTTCTATAGGAATTTTGTGTAATAAATTTCCGAATATTTTAGGTTCAGGTGAAGTAGATCCATATCCTTCAAAAACAGAAAAATAAGTATCAATTATGTATACATTGTCTCCAATCATGTTCAAACAATCATTGAAATGATGCTGAAACCTTACTAATGCCGTATGATTCTTTGCACGACGTTCATAAATTTTACTAAGCATCTCACCAAGCCTAATAAACAAAAAAGCAAAAAAAGCTCCCATAAAAGCTCCGTGAAAACTTTCGCGAGAATTTGTTTCTGTAGTAGAAAAAAGATCAGCAAACACAAGAAAAGTTGTAGAAGCAACAAAGCCAATAATTATAGCAGCTAATACTACCTCTAAGACTT
>CAYTIZ010000003.1:23914-25982 GCA_964437885.1 uncultured Enterobacteriaceae bacterium | reverse complement strand
TTTAACAATCGGATGATCTGGATTAATCTCAAGAATAGGTTTGGAACCAGGAATACTTTGTCCCGAAGCCTGAAGTATCTGCTCCATATGTCGTCCCATATCAAGCTCATCACTTACCAGACAAGCAGGCGAAGTCGTTAGGCGTGATGTCACGCGAACTTCTTTAACCTTTTCATCCAAAACCTTATTAATTCGTTTTGCCAATTTGTCGTAATCCTTGCTCTTTTTCTCATCTTCCTTCTTTTCATCTTCATCCTGAATGTCACCGAGATCGAGCGCACCCTTATTAACCGACTGTAATGGCTTGCCATCGAATTCATTCAGATGAGATGTCACCCATTCATCTATCGGATCTGAGAACAATAATACTTCAATGTCTTTTTTCCTGAAGATCTCCAGATGCGGGCTGTTCTTGGCCTTGGCATAGGTATCAGACGTAACATAATAAATCGCCTTTTGCCCTTCTTGCATACGCTCAACATATTCTTTCAAAAATACTTTCTGTTCTTCAGTATCCTCATGCGTACTGGCAAAACGGAATAGATTTGATAAATCCTCTTTATGTTCCGGTGCATCAATCACACCTTCTTTTAATACCTTGCCAAAAATTTTCCAAAAATCAGCATATTTTTCTGCTTCTTTTTTGGCCATTGTTTTTAACAAACCTAGAACCTTTTTCGTACAACCAGATCGAATCGAGTCGATCACTTTATTATGTTGCAAAATTTCGCGAGAAACATTGAGTGGCAAATCATCTGAATCGACAACACCACGAACAAAACGTAACCACGATGGAATCAACTGTTCAGCATCATCCATAATAAAAATACGGCGCACATAAAGTTTTATGCCGTGACGTTGATCCCTATCCCAAAGATCAAACGGCGCACGCGCGGGTATATACAAGAGTGAGGTATATTCGAGTTTGCCTTCAACCTTATTATGAATATGCGCCATCGGATCTTCAAAATCATGACCGACATGTTTATAGAATTCGTTATATTCTTCGTCAGAAATATCTTTCTTGTTGCGCGCCCATAAAGCCGTAGCACTATTGACTGTCTCTTCGACTATCTCAAACTTAGGTTCTTTTTTGTCGCCCTCTTTTTCCTTGCCTTCATTTTCTTTACCTTCATTTTCTTGGGCTTCTTCAATTTGCACTTCTTTATCCATGACGATCGGCAAAGAAATATGATCAGAATACTTAGTAATAATCCCTTTTAATTTATAGTCGTTTAAAAACTCATCCATATCATCGCGCAGATGCAATACCACTTTAGTTCCACGCTTGGGACAATCCAGGGTTTCTACGCTGTAATCATTTTCACCTTCCGAAGTCCAACGCACGCCTTCAGTTGCGTCCAGTCCGGCACGACGTGTGGTGACTTCAACTTTCTTCGCAACAATAAAACAGGAATAAAAACCGACACCAAATTGGCCAATAAGTTGTGAATCTTTGGATTGATCACCAGTCAATGCTTCAAAAAATTGGCTGGTACCTGATTTAGCAATGGTACCGAGATGTTCGATTACGTCATCACGTGACATACCTATACCATTGTCGATGACAGTGACTGTTTTTAAATCCTTATTAAATTCGACTCTTATTTTTAATTCAGAGTCATCTTCATAAAGACCATCATCTTTTAGTGCTTCAAAACGTAATTTATCTGCCGCATCCGAGGCATTTGAGATCAATTCACGTAAAAATATCTCCTTGTTACTGTATAGAGAGTGAATCATGAGGTGCAATAATTGCTTAACCTCGGTTTGAAACCCTAATGTTTCCTGTTTTGCTTCTACAGACATGCTTAATTAAACCTCGATAGTAATAATGAATTCATTGTTCGAGCTAATATTGGGATATACCAATAATATTTCAAGTCCTTCTTTTTTAGTCAAAAAATTTAAAGTCTCATTGCGTTTAAGTTAATATAGGTCAATAATCTATAATATTAGAATTTGTTAGACGGTAAAAAAACCGTAGGAGGTTTTATACATGAAGCGTTTTATGAAACAAATAGGCCAAGGCATGACAGAGTACATCATTATTGTCGCGTTGATCGCT
>CAYTIZ010000003.1:0-23904 GCA_964437885.1 uncultured Enterobacteriaceae bacterium | reverse complement strand
CATTGGTATTTATAGCATTTTCGGCGATACAATCACCGATCAAATGGGAACTATGACTGAAGAACTGGCAGGTGGTTCTGGTACAGTTAAAGCCGTAGATGCTCAACTTGGCACCGCAACCACTAAGAGAAATCTTGGTGATTATGTAGATCAAGAGTAGATAGTACTGAAAACACTAAGAAGGAGCTTGATGACTATATTTAAAGAGTGATAAATGGTCACTCAACTGAAATCTCAATATACTCCGCTAGCCTAAAGCTGGCGGAGGTGTCGCCAGTCGATATATTTAAATATTTAAACTGGTTTAAATAAAAAATGTTTGCCTAACATATTCTGGCAATTTCACGGAGTGGACTTTGTTAGAAAAAAAACCAATATCTCACACATCACAACGCGGCCAGGCTGCCGTTTTCGTGATGCTGTTCATGGTGATATTGCTAGTCTCCGCTCTCGGACTGTTCAAGGCAGGAAAACTTACCAGTAACAAAATGCAGCTGCAAAATGCAGCGGATGCTGCCGCCTTTAGTATGTCTACGGTGGAAGCACGGGATCTTAATTTCGCCGCCTATATGAACCGAGCCATCGTCGCCAATGAGGTGGCCATTGGTCAGATGGTTGGTTTAGCTTCCTGGGCCTTTCATGTAAAGTCGATTGCTGATTTTCTCGATACCTATAACGCTTTATTTCTAGCTCCAGCGACATTGGGAGCCTCAACTGCTTTCGTCACCCCTTTTACCACTGCTTGGCGTACTGCTGGAGGTGGTTTGGTCACAGCCATGAAAGCTATTGCTAATATAGGTACCCTGGTAGTTCATAATATCAATAAGATCTATGGTGCTGCCGAATTCGGTTATCACACCGTCAGTATCCTGTTCGCTGTTGGTGTGCTTGATGAGATGATCACGAAAAATGGACCGCCCGGAACCAAAATTTCTGATTTTGGTATTGTTTCCCTCATCGCTCATATCTCGACCTATGGTATCTTACCCAGTCTACCGGGTGACCAGTTTGCCACCAGCTATATTCCTTCAAAAAAGACAACCTATGCAGAGTTCCAGGCGCAAGATAGTGGCTATGCCAGACTTTCTGCCCTGATCCGCGATTCGCGTGATCCCTTCACCATGAAACGTGGCTGGGAAATACCACTTTTCGAAACGATTCTCGGTGATCCCATAGATGAAACCGTAACGGAATCAATAAAATTTGATATAGGTGTTGCATCTCTAGAAGTCGGCTTCGAATTTTCCATCGCCCTTGAAATAACCCTAGGACGTTATGGTGGCAGCGAATTACGTCTCGTCGTTCCTTCCTCTACAACAGGAAAAAAAGCCTACGCTAAAGCCTTCAACTGGTCTGGTGCCGATACAACACAATTGGCGCTGGAGATTGCAATTGCCATGCGCGTTTGGGCAGAAGCCTGCGCCTTAGGTATCTGTGGTACCGTTTCTATAGGAGGAGGAATCAGTGTTGGTGGCGATGAACTGCGAATGTACGTGTCGGTATTAGGCGAAAAAATCTGGCTCATTCCGACACCCGCTGGCCCCGTTCCAGTGCCAGAATCCTTGTCCCGTATGCCCTTTCCCACCAATTATCCTTTTTCAGCCGGTTTTGCAGAGATCGGTAAAACAACCAGTGTGCCCGGCAATAATTTGACTACATTACACATGAACACAGATCTTTTAGGTGGCCCAATTACTGACGAACATTATGGTGAAGCGGCTCAAGGAACATTGGCATGGAATTCACCAGGACCGGGACCAATTCCTCCGCCGGGCATTGCTTCCTTGTCACAGATCTATCAGACCGTGTACGGTACTTTAGTCAACAAGAGCTATACTGGCCTACCACATTATGTCGATACTACCGGTAATGAATCATTCCTTGGCGTGGGCGCACCGAACCTACTAGTCGGTCTGGTGCAGGATGAAAGCGATTTCGATAGCAATACCGTAAGCCCTGAACCTAGTGGACGCTTCAGCCTCAATGAAGCACTGGCGGATGGAGAACTTGCCGTCCTCGCGAAATCAGAACTGTATTTCTCCAGACCCACCGATAGTCTTGCCAGCCATTTTCACCGTGGTGATGGTCAAACAGAATACGGTAGTGCCTTTAATCCCTATTGGCAGGCAAGATTGGTTGAAACAAGTTATGCTGATCGCCTCTTGGCTCTACTGATGCAGCAAAAAGAAGATTTTATTAATCTGGGCGCATCGTTTAATCTGATATTTGGCGATCTGCTTGATTTATTACCTAGTATTTGAATGATGATAATTAATAATTCACAGCGAAGAATGCGCGGCCAGTCTATGACCGAATTCCTGATTTGTGCCTCATTCGCTCTGGTGCCCCTCTTTTTTGGTATCTCGCTGCTAGGGAAATATATCGACATAAAACAAACTGCAATTCAGGCCGCGCGTTATGAGGCCTGGGAATACACCGTCTGGTATGCTGATGATAATGAACCAATGACGGGATTTAATGCCGTTGCTCAACCAATCAAATCCACTGCCCTGACTCATGCTGAAACTCAGCAGCGTTTCTTCACCGAACCCGGCAATAGCGATACAGTTCAACCAATTACTTCAACAGATGCGACTACTGGCTGGAGTGCTGGTACGGCCAATCAATTCTGGGTGGATCATACTGGAGCTCCCCTGTACGCCGGTGTCGATGGAAGTGGTTCGAGTTTATCAAGTTCTGATGATACACCGACCATACCTGTCATCGGTGATGTCATGAATACACTATTTGATATTATTGATTGGGCCTTCAGTGCTATTGGCAGCTTAATGAGTTTCGTTGGATCATCAGTAGGCTTTACTGCTATCAATACCGAAGGCTACGCCAATTCAACTGTTTCTATGGAAGTAGCGGTTAACCCTAGGTTTAGAACAGCTGACGACACGGACAAAAATCTCATAGGTGTGACTACTGGTAACACTCTGGATTTTATCAGCAATGCTGGTGTCGTGTCAGATGGCTGGAATGCCGGTGGTGTAGAACATACCTATAATCAAGCAGGTGGCGCGGTACCAACGGTGCTGTTGAGCGAATTACTGGATGCCATCCCTGGTTTTGAAACTATCTGGAATGTCGTCTCAATACTAGCTCCGGAAATGCGCCTGTGTAATCCAGGCGGCATCTGGGGACCAGATGACAAAGGCAGCCTGTGGCTAGGTTATATCGATATTGATGCCGTACACCCGGACCGACTGGAAGACGGTGGTACGCATGTCTGTGATGCTGCTGGGATGTGTAATTTCGTGCCCGTGACCCCACGCACAGATGACTCAAGGACATGCATAGACTGATATGTTTAAAGCTACCCTAAAAATAATGCGATTTAGACACCAGACTAGGTCACGGCTGTCTTTTATCTTTATATTTTTATCTACTTTCCTGGCACCGACACTAGTGGTGGCTGCTCCCGACTTCCCTCCACCACCAAAAGCAACAGTAGAGTGGGTCGGAAAAAACTTGGAAATCAACGGTATTAAATCGGCAGTGCGCAACTTCCATACTAATAAATCAATTGAAAAAGTTGTTGAGTTCTACCGCAAAGAATGGAAGAGACCCGTTGCAAAAGGGTTGCCCGGATTTGTTGAAACGATTGATTCAGCACCCTGGTATATCATCAGCCGAATTGAAGATGGCTATCTGCTTACGGTTCAGGTACAGGTCAAAAAAAATGATGACTCCGGATCATGGGGCTATCTGTCGATGAGTCCATTGCCGGGTAAAAATAGTGTTAGTGAAACAGGTAAGGGAACGCCGAAAATGTCTGGTAGCCATGTCCTCAGTGAGGTGAAAAGTAAGGATCCCGGCAAAAAAGCGCGCACCATGATCATTACTAACGACCATTCTGTCTCAAGTAATGTTGCATTTTATCGCAACCATTATCAGGCCAAAGGCTGGACTACAGAATCGGATCGAGATCTAGGTGAAGGCAAATCACACACATTAGTCTTTAAAACCAGACGAAACCGAACTACTATGATGTTTATGAAAGACAAAAACTCGACTAAAATAGTCATTAATTCAGTGACACAATCTCTACTCTAGTATTCGAGACATTTGATAACTATGCGTACTAAATATTACCTTCATCAACTGGGTCAGGGCATGGTCGAATTTACCATCGTGTTGGTCTTCGGTGTTATGGTCATGACCATAGGTCCGGGCGGCGATGTATTGCTAGACCTGTTGGGGATTATGAACGATAAATACCAGGGTTACTCTTATGCCACTTCCCTCTCGACCTTGCCGGATCATGACAATCTGGCCGCATATCTGGTCGACACAGATGTCATCAATCCAGTCGATCCTAGTGCCCTCGTCAATGGCATCAGCGCATTTACTACCTTCCCGACTTTGGACTCATTTCCGGATGACTTAATGCCGAGCAGCCCATCGGATATACTTGACGGCGCAACCAGCTTTTTTTAATAAATACATTAAATATCTACTAACTAAATAATAAAAGAATAGACCATGGCTAAAAAACAAGAAAAAAGTACACTCCCTTTACTGGCAGGGGCAATCGGATTTGGGATCGTTGCTGCTTTATTAGCTATGTTTTATCTGAATACTCGCGAAACTCAGTTAAAAGAACAATACGAACAAAATAAGAAAAAAAATGTGACGGTTGTGGTAGCAAACGCCAACTTACGTAAAGGTCAGGAGATTACTGCCAATTTATTTAGTCAACGACCTGTACCTATCAATTTTCTACATGAGGATGTTATTTTACCTCATGAATTTGACAAATATATTGGGCGTTCACTGGTTGCCAATCTAGGTAAAGGAAAAACACTGTTAAAGAGTTTTTTGGACGATGATTTTCCCCGTGATTTCTCCGATATTATTCCGCCAGGCAAACGTGCCATCACTGTCGAAGTTGACGATGTTAACTCCATAGGTGGCTTTCTACGCCCGGGCAACCGTATCGACCTATACGTCAATATCCCTTTTTCAGAATCCGGATTTAACTCAGGTTTGGTTGCTGCTGCAAAAGAGGCTGGTTTGATTGAATTACTACCAGCAGAAATTCAGCAACAGATTCCGCCCGAGCTACTGGCGGCGGCTGATTCTGTAGAAGACCCAACAGCATTGTTTGGTATGATGGCTCCAACAGATGTCATCATACCAGTAGTTCAGAATGTCACTGTACTGGCAACGGGTAAAGACCCCTACAAAGAAACGCTGGATGCCCTACGTCAGCCTCAGCGTCGCACAGAAGCTCATTTCTCCCATATCACCGTTGAGGTTGATCCGCAACAAGCTGCCTTGATTACCTTGGCACAAGACAAGGGTGAGATGCTGTCATTGTTGCGTAACCGTAATGATCAAAGTGCTTCCGACTTTACTAGCGTTTCACCTACTGATTTATTCGATAATGCCGCTCGCATGGCGGCGGCAGAGAAAGAGCGTGCCTCAAGAACAACTGCGGCGGCAGGTGTCGATCTCAATGGCAGTCTGGTAGATGCCGATGGCAATAAAATTCTCAGCCGTGAGCAACTTGCAGCTGCTGGTTATAGTGTCAATGAAAACGGGCAAATCGTCGATAAGGATGGCAACATTATCGACCCCAACGACATCGTGGTCTCTGCAGACGGTACAATCATGACCAAGCAACAACTCGCAGCCGCCGGTCTTAGCGTCAATGCAAATGGCCAAATCGTTGATAAAGACGGAAATGTGGTCGATGCGAATGATGTTATTGTCGCCGCTGATGGCTCCGTCATGACCAAAGAACAATTGGCTGCTGCCGGATTAAGTATTAATGAAAACGGCGAAATCGTTGATAAAGACGGCAAAGTAGTTTCAAGCAATGACATCCTTGTATCAGCAAATGGAACCGTCCTGACAAAAGAACAACTGGCCGCTGCCGGCTATAGCATTAATGAAAATGGAGAAATCGTTGATAAAGATGGCAATGTCATTAATCCCGATGATTTAATCATTGCAGCGGATGGCAGTATCTTGAATGAAGAAACACTGGCTGCTGCTGGACTTAGCGTAAATGAGTTTGGTCAAATTGTGGATAAAGACGGTAACGTCGTTAATCCAGATGATATCGTCATCGCATCTGATGGCAGTATCATGACCAAAGAACAACTGGCTGCTGCCGGACTTAGCATCAATGAAAAGGGAGAAGTTGTTGATAAAAATGGCAATGTGATTGATGCAAATGACTTGATTACATCTGCTAGCGGTGAAGTTCTAAGTAAAGAACACCTGGCTGCCGCTGGCTACATTGTTAATGAAAAAGGTGAAATTGTTGATAGCAATGGCAATGTTCTCTCTACAAAGCAGATTGCGCTGATTGCCGAAAACCAGACAATTACCGGTACGACACGCATAACAGGCAAATACAATTTCATTATCGGCGGTGCCAGTGAAGGCGGCGTAGCCAAGTCCATCACCGTGACCGTGCCAAAAGATAACAATGAAACAGAATCTAAATAAATAGCTGTAACGGTTGATGATAAAACGACCACCGCTGCTTTGTCTCATCATACTACTGATGGCAGGGATGGTCGGTGAATTATCAGCTGATGAAAACAATGATGATGCACTAGCAGTTACAGATGAAAGTTTGCTAGTAGAGCAGGAAAATGTGCCTGAAGTATTACCGAAAAGAACAGTTCGACCAGTCACAACGAAAGATAAACGGCGTTCTATTAAGATGATAGTAGGAGGTCAGTCGGAAGGTGGTTTGGCAAAGCAAGTAACCTTGCCTGTCAGTGATTAGAGTTTAAAGGTAGAGGATTCGCAAGAGTCCTGTCACGATGTTTTCGGTTTTATAAAAAAAGATTAATGGTCGTTGCAAGACGGCTAATTAAAAAAATTTAAAATATATTGTTTAAGGGAATCAGGAATAATTTATCATGATTAAATATCTTCGTAGCTTGTCTCTTATTCTTTACAGCGAGTGTTTGTCTCGCCGGAGAACAAATAGAACTTTACCTTGGTGAGATAAAAATCCTCAAACTCGGGGATGTAGAACGTATCGCCATGGGTAATCCCACCATGGTCAGTAACTCCTTGATCAATAATGGTCAATTACTACTTATCGGTGAAGCTGCGGGCGTTAGCAATTTACATATCTGGTTTAAAGACGGTAGCGAAGGAGACTATACTATTCATGTTATTGAAGCTCCGGGTAACCTAATCAAAAGAAAAGGTGAAGTAGAAGCAATACTCTCCGACATAGATGGTCTGGAGATAGGGATTATTGGCGATAAAATCGTACTTTCAGGTTTGGTCGCATTTGGACACGAAGATAAAATCAATATTGTCAAAGAAACCTATGAAGAAATCGTAGTGAATATCAACTTCGCTATCAATACTCTAGTCAGAATAAAAATGGAAGTGGAAGAACTTCTTGCAGACGTAGTTAATTTGAAGGTTCGTATTGTTGGTGAACGAATCGCGCTTTCCGGCGAGATAGATGAGAGCTATGAAGAGGCGATCACAACCGTTGTTGGGGCGTTTCCGCAAGTCATGGATCTTACTCGAAAGGGTGGTGGGCTGGATATGCAGAGTCCAACAAACAAAATGGTATTAATGAATATCAAGATCACCGAATTTAATAAAAATTACGCTGATACAATAGGTATTGCATGGCAAAACTCGATCGCGGGACCTGCTGCGGCATTTGCCCTTGATGGTGCTACCAATTCAATATTTCGCCCACTGCAAACAGCTTCTACAACGGATCTCGCAGGAAATCCAGCTGGATTAACTGCTGGTAACGCAATCAGTCCGCTTGGCTACTTTGGTATCGCAGCTGAGATTTCATCTCGAATAAACTTAGCCGTGAGCTCAGGTAACGCCGTGATTTTGGCCGAACCTCGACTTGCGGCTCGAAGTGGTGGCGAAGCTACTTTTCTTGCCGGCGGTGAGTTTCCGATAGAAATTTCCAATATCAACGGAACCACAGTTGAATTTAAACAATTTGGTATACAACTTAAAGTCAAACCTACTGTAGATAGAGATAACAACGTTCGCGCTAATGTAGAAACCGAACTCAGTGCCGTTGATCAATCAGTCGCAGTAAACGGTATACCGGGTTTAATAACTCGCAAGACCACCGCTGATGTCATACTTGCATCCGGCGAAACACTGGTGATGTCAGGGCTACTCAATCAAGAGTTTTCCAAAGATACTAGTGGTCTGAAATTTCTTAGCGAGATCCCAATACTTGGTGCTCTGTTTAGATCTAAAACCTTTCGAGATAAAAAAAGCGAATTAGTCATCTTTGTTACGCCTTCTGTTTTTGACGGTAGCTCGGATATCAATAAAGAAGCTATCGAACATGCCAGGGAAGGTATCAAAAGTTCGATTGATGCGATTGGCGAAGATGATCTCAATATCGTTTATTAAAATTTTCAGGAATTAATTATGTTTGATGTACTAGTCAATAATAGTAAGGGTGAACGGATACAAAATTTCAGTTGCCCGGTTAGCGAATGCACTATCGGCAAGGCACGAGATAACTTCATACAGTTACGTGGCTGGAAAGTGGCTCCTTATCATGCCGTCATTAGCCGTACTTCAGAAGGTCTTTTTATCGAAGATAAAACCGGGCAAGCTCGTGTCGAAGTCAACGGTGACGATGTAGAACATCATGGTCCCATCCGTTCTTCGGATAAAATAATCATTGCTGGCTACCAAATACAGGCAGGCATGAGTGTTGATTCAGTTGATGATGTTGATGATGACGATGACTTTGAGGACATGAAAACTGTTATCGGTGTGCAACAACATGATGTGCTGGATGAATCAGAAGAACTGAGCAAGACAATAATAAGTCTGCAACATGACGAAAAATTCAAATGGCGTAATCGCGTACATGACGAATTATTAGCCGTTATGGATCAACGCCGAACGGACATCAGCGGCATGGATGAGGATGCTTTACGTACGCATGTCGAAAGTATGGTAAAGGAAATCATTGAAGAAATGGGATCCAAATTACCTGCTGATGTTGACAAACAAAAACTGTTAGAAGATGTATTAAATGAAGCAGTGGGGCTGGGTCCACTAGAACAACTACTTGCCGATGAAACCGTTACAGAAATCATGGTTAATAAATTTGACGAGATTTTCATTGAGCAGTCCGGCAAGCTAACCTTGTCTGATATCACCTTTTCCAGTGATGATGCCGTTATGACAGCGATTGAACGTATCGTCTCACCACTTGGCAGACGTATTGATGAAAGCTCGCCTCTGGTTGATGCCCGCTTAAAAGATGGCTCACGCGTGAATGCCATTATTCCGCCGCTGGCATTACGTGGTCCTTGTCTAACGATTAGAAAATTTGCCAAACAAAAGTTAGTTGCCCAGGATCTGGTTAACTTTGGTGCCTTGAATAATGATATGGTCAACTTTTTGGAGACTGCTGTTAAGAACCATATGAATATCCTTATCTCCGGCGGTACCGGTAGCGGTAAGACGACCTTGCTCAATGTATTGTCAAACTTTATTCCTTCCAGCGAACGCATTATTACTGTTGAAGATGCTGCGGAACTAAAGTTAAACCAACCACATTTAGTCAGTCTTGAAGCACGACCTGCTAACCTCGAAGGCAAAGGTGCCATCCCTATACGTGACTTGGTTAAAAACTGTTTACGTATGCGACCTGATCGCATTGTTGTTGGTGAGTGTCGTGGTGGTGAAACATTAGACATGTTACAAGCCATGAATACCGGACATGATGGCTCGTTAACAACGGCTCATGCAAATACACCTCGAGATATGATCGCCCGATTAGAAGTCATGGTGATGATGTCGGGTCTTGATCTACCCGTATCTGCTATTCGTGAAATGGTTGCTTCTGCAATTCATATGATTGTTCAGATATCTCGCTATTCTGATGGTAGTCGCCGTCTGACTAATATCACTGAAATTACTGGCGTTGAATCTGGCATCGTCTCTATGCAGGATATTTTTCGTTATCAACAAGAAGGCTTCGATGAAAACGGCAAGGTAAAGGGACATTTCGAAGCAACCGGCGCCATCCCACATTTCTATGAAGAAATGCGCCAACGTGGTCTGGATGTCGACATGTCAATATTCTCTCCTAGAGACAAACACTAATGGATACCATAATCACCTTCATTACTAATACCAGTTTTTATCTGGCTATAGGCTCCGTCTTCCTGATGGTGTCTTGCCTGTGGTTTTTGTGTTTAAAGAAAATCACGACTGCGATGGAGAATTACAAACAGACCTTTACCGCAACCGCCAGTAGCAATATGTCAGACATGTTTATGTCTTTCGATGCCAATCAAATGTTTATGATCAACCTGATTGCGATAGTAATACTGCCCAGCATAACGTGGCTGGTCACAAGTGATATTCCTGCTACCTTGGGTATGCTAGCCGTTATTATATTATTACCCTCGATCTTTTACCGCTCCATGCGTAAACAACGTTTGAAACGATTTGAAGCACAATTACCGGATGGTCTGGTTATGATCTCCGGTGCCATGCGTGCTGGTGCAAGCCTGAATATCGCCCTGGAAAGCCTGGTACAAGAACAACCTGCCCCGCTTTCACAGGAGTTTGAGTTATTCCTCAAGGAACAACGACTCGGTGTAGAATTTGAAGACTCCCTAAAAAAAATGGAACAACGTATTCCCTTACCTGACTTTAGTATGCTGGTCACCGCCCTGCTAATAAACCGTGAAGTTGGTGGCAATTTGGCAGAAACGATGGAAACACTGGGGGAAACTCTACGCCGCAAAGGCATGATGGAAGGCAAGATTGAAAGTCTAACTTCTCAGGGAAAACTTCAAGGCATTGTAATGAGCGGGTTACCTATACTTTTAGGCGTACTACTGAACTTCATAGAACCAGAAGCAATGAGTAAACTTTGGACGACTACTGTTGGCTATATGGTACTGATGGTTATCGTCATCATGGAAATGCTAGGTTATTTTATGATCAATAAGATAACAAGCATCGATGTTTAATCGAGATAAAAAATAATGGATAGCATATATTTTAAGGGTAGCATTTTATCTTTCGGCCTTGCGGCCATATTATCTGTGCTGTTCATCGGAATACTTTTTGCCATGGTCAATCAGGATGACCGAAAGTTCATGGATCCCTTATCCTGGAAACTAAAATTACTCTGGCCTTTTATTCAGATCATTGCTAATTTTTTCTGTGTATTTTTACCTTACGAAATCCTTGAAAATGCGGAAAAGAAGATCATGCAATCCGGTGTGGGTTATCTTCTTAACGCCGAGCAGTTTATTGCCCTGCGTATTATTTCAGCCATAATTGCACCAGCTCTGGCCCTGTTTGTCATGATCTGTCTTGATAATTTCCAACCTATCTGGTTTATCTTTATGCCTTTTCTTGGATTTATGTTCCCAATCATCTGGCTATCAGATACCCGCAAAAGACGTGATGACAACGTTATTCGGAGTTTGCCTGTCTATCTCGACTTTATCACCATGTGCGTAGAAGGCGGTCTGAATCTACAAGGTGCTTTGGGTCAAGCCATGGAAAAAGCACCTCCTGGCCCACTACGAAATGAATTCGCTATTGTACTTCGAGATTTGCGTTCTGGATTATCCCGTGCAGACGCTTTAAGACGTATGGCAGAAAGACTGGATATCCCGGAGATTACCAGTTTTGTCAGTTCCATTATTCAGGCAGAAAAGATGGGAGCGTCACTGGCAACGGTATTAAGAGTGCAATCTGAACAACGCCGTGATGAACGTTTCCAACGTGCAGAAAAAATGGCAATGGAAGCACCAGTAAAACTAGTTGGCCCATTAATCATGTTTATCTTCCCAGTTACGTTTATCGTTCTCGGATTTCCTATCGTTATGAAGTTCATGGGTGATGGGATGTTATGATCCATGGCTGGTTAACCAATGCCAGTGATGAGCGAGTGATACAGAAAATCTCCAAAACTACAAATTTTCTTGAAAGAATGTGTGGTCTGTTAACTTCTCCACCGTTAAAAGAAAATGAAGGATTATTAATCGTGCCCTGTTCTTCAGTACACACTTTTGGTATGAGTTACGCAATTGATCTGGTCTTTCTCGACAAAGAATGGACTATAGTAAAAACAGTCAGCTCTCTTAAACCCTGGCGTATGGCCGCTTCGAATGCAGCCAGCATGGTACTGGAACTAACTGCACATAGCCTCGATAAACTGCAGCTAGTAACCGGACAACAATTAGAATGGCATGATGATTTACGAGAATAAAATGAAAACTTTAATAACAATACTAGTAATTATTAACCTCTCGGCATGTAACATGTCTGGAGTAAAAGAAGATAGCGAAGAAACACCAAAAATTGATTTACTTGAACTAAAAAAAGAAACCGATGCGGCTTATATTAATGATGATCTTATAACCAGTGAAAAAGGCTATGAAATATTGGTTAATGAGATGCCTACAATCGCTGAAAACTGGTTCAAATTAGGAAACGTTTACGTCCGTACCAATCGACCTGCTGCCGCTATTAACCTATATCGCGAAGCGGTATTACGCGATCCAAAATATAGTAAAGCCTGGTATAACTTAGGTATTGTTCAATTGAAACAAACCGCTTACAGCCTTAGTGAAATGCTGCATTACACTGACATCAATGATCCTTTGTATAACAAAGCTAAAGATATGTTGGATGGAATTGAATCCATTATCAAACAGGATTGAAATAAATCTTAATTAGATTAAATGCGGAAATTTAATTTTAAAAAGCTTCGAAAATTTAATACCGCTCAGGCGATGGTCGAATTTCTCATTGTCTTGCCAGTGATGCTGCTTCTGGTCATGGGGATATTACAGTTCTCTTTCATCTATCAAGCCAAGGTCACGCTAAACTACGCTGCATTTCAGACAGCAAGAGCAGGTAGCTTGAATAACGCTAGCATATCCGCTATGGAAAAGGCCTTTGCCAGTAATATGGCTCCGCTATACACCAGCAGTTATCTGAGTATAGATAGTGGGGGTGATTGTGATAGTAGTTTCACCGTAGCCGGTCGAACAGGAAGATTAGGTGGTGCCAAAATAATGCAGGACAGCACAAGCACCAGAGGCGTACTGGAAGCCAATATTGGCAATTTCAACTCTGAAAATGTACTCTGCGCCAGACAGATTGTACAAAAACAAATTGATGATGGTTATGTCAATATCCAATTAGTCAACCCAACACCTGCAGCCTTTACTAATTTCGGTGTCGCTGGTGCTGATGGTCTGGAAATTCCAAACGACAATCTTATGTATAGAGATTCAACCGTAACAGGTTTATTATCAATACAGGATGCCAACCTACTAAAAATTCATATCGGTTATTGTTATGAACTGATTGTTCCTTTTGTAGACCGAATCATCTGGTCTTTTCATGCTTTGAGTACAGGCTCTGATGTTGAATCAGCACGTGAAGGTGACGATAATACCAAAGGCGCAGGCTATTTTGGCACTCCCGCCACTGATTTCGCCAGGAGTTGTATCACCAATCCTGCTGATGCTGATCGCTATAGTGTCGTGCTCAATTCCCAGGGAATTATGAGGATGCAATCTCGAGCTATCCAATGCGAAATTGATGATAGCTGTGGATAAGCAACAGCGCTGATAGCTAAATTCAAGTAATTTTATTAGAATAGGCTCCCATGCCTGCACAAACACAGCAGCCCCTTCAGCACACTCCTGTCATGCGACAGTATCTCGGTTTCAAGGCCGAGCATCCCGATATGTTGTTGTTTTTTCGTATGGGTGATTTTTATGAGTTGTTCTACGACGATGCAAAAAAAGCAGCACGTTTACTCAATATTACCCTGACCAAACGTGGCAAATCGGGAGGTAATGCCATACCGATGGCAGGCGTGCCCTATCATGCGGTCGATAATTATCTGTCAAAGTTAATCAAACTTGGTGAATCCATTGTTATCTGTGAGCAAGTCGGCGATCCTGCTCTATGTAAAGGTCCGGTTGAACGACAAATAGCTCGAATAATTACACCCGGAACAATAACTGAAGAGGTCTTATTAGATGAACGAATCTCGAATATTTTGTTATCTATTTATAAGACCAAGCAACACGCTGGTTTAGCTTGTGTTGAGCTTAGCAGCGGTCAAGTTTCTCTTCTGGAAATTGAACACGGTGATTCTTTAATAGACATTATTGAGCAATACCAACCAGCGGAAATATTGATCAGCGAATCATTTGACCAAGAAATACTAAGTAAGCAAAACAAAACGCTGACTAAACGTCCTGACTGGCATTTTAATCAAACGACTGCCGAATCAATAATTAAACAACAATATAAGGTTAACGATCTTAATGGCTTTGGTTGTCAGGACCTGAATGCCTGCATATCAGCACTGGGATGTCTGATCCAATACCTTAATGACACGCAAAAATTGAGCTTGCCTCATTTACAAACACCAAAAGTAAATCTTGCTGATGATATTATTCAAATTGATGCTGTATCACGCCGTAATCTTGAGATTGAAACCGGACTGACTGAAGGAATATCACATACTTTATTAAAGGTTATAGATACAACATCAACCGTTATGGGCGGCCGTTTATTACGTCGATGGTGTCAACAACCCATTCGCAATCATGACAGCTTAAGACTACGCCACGATGCTGTTGAAAAACTAATAAACAACCGATGTCATAGTGATTTCCATGAAAGCATGCGTGGTATTTGTGACATCGAACGAATCATGTCACGTGTCGCTTTAAAATCGGCAAGACCACGTGATCTAATACAACTTCGAGATAGCCTGAGTCTTTTACCTGAAATTAAACAAGGCTTGGTAAAAATTGATAGCCCCAGACTCGATGCCCTGTCTCAAGACATTGACTTATTTCCCGAATTACTTGACACATTGAAGAGCGCGTTGGTGGATGAACCACCTGTAACACTTCGTGATGGCGGCGTTATCGCTGTAAATTATGATTCAGAGCTGGATGAGTTAAGGCAACTCAGTAATGATGCAGGGAAATTTTTAACTGATCTGGAAGAACAGGAAAAACAACGCACAGGAATTCAAGGTCTAAAGGTCGGTTATAATCGCGTACACGGCTTCTACATAGAAATAAGTCGCCTCCATTCTGCTGATGTTCCAGACAATTATAATCGTCGCCAAACATTAAAAGCGACAGAACGTTTCATCACCCCGGAATTAAAAGATTTTGAAAATACGATTCTAAGTGCAAAAGACAAATCTTTAGCGCGCGAAAAAATTCTATATATTCAATTACTGGATATCATTGCCAAATATTTATCGAAACTTCAACTATGTGCTTCAGCTTTGGCTGAATTCGATATTTATCTTTGCTTTGCAGAAATTGCCGAAACATTAAATTTTACTGCTCCGATTCTGACAAAAGATAAGGGTATTACTATCGAAGCGGGAAGACATCCTGTCGTTGAACAAATTCAGTCCGAACCTTTCATTGCTAATGATTTAATGTTGGATGCCGACCATCAAATGCTGATTATTACCGGTCCGAATATGGGTGGTAAATCAACTTACATGCGTCAAACGGCTCTGATTGTACTGCTTGCTCATATTGGTAGTTATGTTCCAGCAAAGAAAACGATCATAGGTCCGATAGATCGGATTTTCACCCGTATTGGTGCTTCAGATGATCTTGCCAGCGGCCGTTCAACCTTCATGGTAGAAATGACTGAGACTGCAAATATCCTTAATAATGCAACAAACAATAGTCTGATTTTAATGGATGAAATTGGTCGCGGTACAAGCACCTACGATGGGCTGGCATTAGCCTGGGCCTGTGCTTCGCATCTGGCAAAAATAACCCGTGCATATACCTTGTTTGCCACTCACTATTTTGAACTGACTTCATTGCCAGAACATGAAAATAATGTTGTTAATGTGCATATGGATGTCGTTGAACATGGCGATGAAATCGTTTTACTACACTCAGTAAAACCAGGTCCTGCAAATCAGAGCTATGGTATACAAGTCGCTTCTCTTGCTGGCCTTCCTAAAACCGTCATTAGCGCTGCAAAAAATCGCTTAAAAGAAATCGAACATCAGAGTCCAATAGAAAACACAGAAAAGCCACAAGCTGATTTATTTAATGAAAACCCTTTGCTGGAAAAATTAAAAAATATTGACCCTGACTCAACCAATCCAAAACAGGCACTCGCATTATTATATGAACTACGTGCGATGCTGGATCGTTAGATCCAGATCAGGCATTATTAATAAAAAAAACAATTACTCAAGCATCTCCATGCTAAATCTATATCGCCTAAAAGAACTTACCATGTTCGATTTTTGCTATTCATTAGCAAATCTAAAAAGCCTGGCTTTTATTATTCCCTATTTTTTTTTCTGGTATTTATTTTTTGACCATATAAGTGAACTGGCAGTTCAGCAACTACAAAGTGCCCAGGGTTTATTTGTTGCTAGTTGGTTGCTGGACGATCAGGAATTGGCTATGCAAATGTTTGTCGACCGACCCGCCAGTTTATCTATTTATTTACTGGTTTCAACAACAATAACACCCTTATTTATTTTACTTGCTGCTAACAATCAATATTCCAGTGATGCAGCAAGAGGTGCTTTCAGATTTATATTAACGCGTACAACGCGAACTGAATTATATTTATCCCGTTTTATTGCCGCCACTTTACTGGTATTAATATGTACTTTCATTACTACACTATGGGCATCAATACTGGCTTTATTGAATAATGAGGATGAGTTGCAAGCTATTATAATCTTTGGCTTGCAAACATTTACTCTCCTATCTTTTTATAGCCTACCTTTTATTGCATTTATGTCAGTAGTTTCCGTGCTCACTCGTTCTGCATTCGGTTGTTTATTTTTTGGAATGATGATGTATGTTTTAATTTTAACTATTAGCTTATTGTTAAAAGAAGACATTAGCTATTCAATCTATTTAATCCCGAGTGGAATAAAATCAACTTTGATTAATATCAATATGGAAAATATTTTTATTTCAATAGCAGCGCTGTCTTGTTACACACTGGTTTATTTTGCCTGTGGCTGGTTCATATTTAAGCAGAGGGATATGTAAATGAGTCTACATATCCAATGTGAATCATTATCTAAACGATATCAGGGAATAAAAGCGCTGGATGGATTTAATCTTGAACTGAATATCACTCAACCAACCGGTATCGTAGGACCGAATGGTGCAGGCAAATCAACCTTATTTGCAATCTTGTGTGGTTTTATAAAACCAACCTCGGGCAAAGTTCGTGTCATGGATGCTTCTCCAGATTCAGGTAGCATCAAAGGAAAATTATCATTACTGCCTCAGGACACAGCTATGTTCAAAGGTATCGATGTATTCTCGCAACTGAAACATTACGCACGTTTACAAAACTTGAGAAAACAGGAAGCAATCAAGGAAGTAGAACACGTATTATCTCTGGTACAAGGCACTGGCTTTGCAAAACAACTTCCGGAAACATTAAGCTTTGGCCAACGTAAACGCATTATGCTGGCGCAATCTCTTATTGGCAAACCCGAACTTATATTGATGGATGAGCCAACATCCGGTCTCGATCCTGTTGCAGCAACGGAAGTACGAAATTTATTAAGACAATTAGGCAATAAATACAGTGTCATTATCAGCTCGCATAATTTAGCCGAGATCGAGGATATATGCAGCGATATAGTTATTATGAACAAGGGTAAACTAGTAAGCCATAGCAGCTTGTCTGAACTAACCCGAAGCAGTCAATGTTTCAGCCTGAGACTGGAAAAAGCCAGTGATGTACATTTATCTGAAATGCTAAAAGAGATCAGCGGGATCAGTAAAATCGAGAATGACAAAAACGATATGAAATCCTGGCTAATCTCTTATGACGGCGATTCGGCAGAAGCACTACAAATCAAGATACTTTCTAAACTCAGTGAACAGAAAATTACCGTATCAGAACTGAAAAAAGGTAAAGCACTTGCTGACGAAATTTTAGAGGTAATTAAGAACGATAATTGATTAGGCTCGTATAATATTATTGTTCTAAAACAGGGCTTTTATGCCAGGCCATGAACGAGTATGATCGCGTTCTTTTCTAAAATTATGAATATATATAGGTAAAACGATGCCATTTGTTGTAACCGAAAGCTGTATTAAATGTAAATACACCGACTGCGTTGAAGTTTGCCCGGTCGACTGCTTCCACGAAGGTCCAAATATGTTGGTCATTGATCCGGATGAATGTATAGATTGCACGCTATGTGAGCCAGAATGTCCGGTTGAAGCAATTATGGCGGATGAAGATGTGCCTGAAAACAATCAGAATTTCATCGAATTAAATGCTGAATTATCAAGGGATTGGCCGGTTATTAACGAAATGAAGCCTGCACCTGAAGATGCAGATGAATGGAAAGACAAGAGCGGCAAACTGGAATTTCTGCAGCGCTAACATGATTATTTCAGGGGGTAGATTCCTTCTGCCCCCTGAATATTGTCATTTACTCAAGATTTACCCCTTTTCTCCCGATAACCCTTAGATAGGGGCGCACGCTGGACTGAATCACACTCTCGCTAGTCTCTGGATATTCCTGACTAACAAAGTGAAATTAGCATGGCCAATACATTACCACACTGGATAAAAGCCCTCAGCGATTGCGAAATCCCTGTTTTGTATAAGAGTAAACACAGGCTTCATGAGCTACAAGAAAACGAGCAAGACATAACTTTTACTGTCTTAACTGAAATCGCTATGCAAGACCCTGGTTTTTCAATATCGCTATTGCGTCATGCCGGTCGTAACAGTAAAAAAGAAATCACCACTCTTTCTCATGCGATCTCTCTCATTAGCATACCTATTGTCATTAAAATGCTAACGGACTCCCCGCAACTTGAAAAAGTTCTGGATAAGAAAACCGTAACAAAAATACTGCACATCTATGCCTATCAACATCAAACTGCCTGTATGGCCAAACAGTGGTCAGTTTTGAGAAAGGAATCCGAAAACAAAGAACTTTTTACAGCAGGTCTAAATCGTAGTTTTTTAAGTTTCATGTTTTATCTAGTTGATGCTGAAAAGGCCAAGCTAATAGAAGAAATATATTTTTCAGAAGGCGAAGACTATATAAGTAAAGAAAAAAAGTTACTTGGTAACAGTCTGGATGAAATATCAGAGGCCATAGCTAAAAACTGGAAACTACCTGAATTGATTTGTGAAAGTTATTCCGGTAAACATCATAATCCCAAGATAACCGGAATACGACTTGCATCAGAACTTATGCATCAAGTATATACTCATTCATCAACTCACTATCCTGAAGAGTTAATTGACCGTATAGCAGAGTATATTCGTATTCCAGTAAATCAGACAGCAGGAGAAATAAATCGAGTCATTATTAATACAATTCGTATTAGTCAACAGTATCTACCTTATCAACCTCTATTACTGATGATGATGAGTTACCCATCATCCATCAAAAAAGAAACGAAAGAAATTAAGGCATCCGAAAACGCAATTTTTCCAGATTGTATGAAATTACTCCGTTCGAATAAATCAGATAAATCCGTACGCGAACTTATAGAAATTACGATAAAAGCCATGAAAGATGGCATAGGTTTTTCGCGTGTTGTCTTTATGCCTTATGATAAAAATGAAAAATGCCTGAATGTGAAATTTCAATCACTGGATAGCAATCTTCCGGATCTTAAACAATTAAAAGTCTCGATTGAATTAAATAAACTTTTTCGTCAATTATTGAAAAAAGAACAAACCCTCTACATTAATTCAAAAAACCAGCACAAATTTATAGAGATACTTCCCGGTGCATTACGGCCAATGAAATCATCAGCAACTATCATTGTAAATTCATTCTACGTAAACAAAAAAGTTACAGGCTGTTTTTATGCCGACCACGGCCAATCAGATAAACAATTAACAACAAGCGAACTACAATCATTTAAATTAGTTTGCACCGAACTCAAGACAGCGATAGAGTCCACGCTAACAAAAAAATATTCTGCAAAAAAAGTGGCCTGATCCAACTATTTATGCCTAGAAAGGAATTATGTATAAAACATTATTATTTATTAGCTTGCTTCTTCTCCAAATAAACACAGGCTATTCTGAAGTTTATAAATGGACCGACGAAAATGGAAAGACTGTTTACGGTGACAAACCCACTTCAAGTAATGCTGATAAAATAAAAATTAAAAACCCACCTAAACAAGATAAGCATTATCAGGAACGATACAAGAAACAACAAAAACTGCTTAATGTTATGCAAGAAGAACGTAATGAAAAGATTGCATCAAAAAAGGAGGAAAATGAAAAGAAAGAAGAACAAAAACTAAAATGTGAAAAAACAATAAAAGAGTTACAAGAAATGAAAAATGCCCGTCTTTTATACAAAGATACGGACGATTCCGATAACCCCAAAATTTATTCTGAAAAAGAACGCCTAGCCGAAGAAGAAAAATATGAAAAATATATAAAAGAGAATTGCCTATAGTTTATTGGCAAGCAAGAACTATCTTCTTCTCATCACCTTCTTCATCAGATGAGAAAAGAACAAATAGATTTTCTGAAAAAAACTGTTCAAGTTCACCCTGAGAATCAACGGTAACAATGACATTGGTGGTGGCATCTACCGCAGTTGTTCCTATTTCGATCTGGTAATCACCGGAAAGCGGGAAATTTGGCGTATTTATAAGCGAAAGGGGTGTTGTTATCGTAGTAAAATCACCCGACACACTTGCTGAATTAATAATATCGAATTGATCGCCAAGGGTGCCTGTAAAACCATTTGCTAACTGAATATCTAAAGTGCCCGCTAATGTGACATTACCTGTCACATTTAATAAATCATAATCTGTGCCCGCTGTAGTAACTCCTCCTAAATCTGCTTGAAAAGTACCTCCGGCTGCTTGAACATAGTTACCGGTAATATTAAGAGTGCCAAGTATATTACCAGGTGTAACTAAACCACCGTTATTATTAACAGTGCCTGCAATAGTCCCATCACCATGTAATACACCACCATTAATATTTAATATTGCAGTAGATAAAGTACCTCCACTTAGAAGGGTAATACCCGATGATTGTGATGCTGTTCCTCCTAGAGTACTAGTACCTCCTATTACTGTCAGTAACCCCTGATTATCATAATTCGAGTTTATTGTGCCACTATTCAATATTAAAAAACCCTGATTTATTAAGACTGGATTTATAGTACCACTCAATGTTAAAGCTCCCTGATTTGTTATTGTGGTAGTACCCGATACTGTAGAAGATACAGTACTGGAAGAACCACCACCTAGAACGAGTGAATTAATATTTGTAGTTCCACCCGTTGGAGTCCATGCCGTAGCTACATTCATAGTGCCTGAACCACCTAAGGTACCCGCACTATGTATTAAATTGAATGTATTGGTTATGCCATTAAAACTAACATCATCCGCACCATCAATTGTTAATGTTAAAGCATTAAAATCACTATTTATTATTCTAGTCCCACTAAACAATACATTACCTGCGCCCATGCTTAGTGCATCAATAAACCCACCATTCGTATTAATATCACCATTTATGGTTATTGTTCCAGGTGCATTCAACCCTAGTGCTAATGTATTCGCACCACTTGCTGTAATGTTATTGTTAATAACAATATTGTTATCTGCATCTAATGTGAATAAGACATTACCGCTATTGAGTGTAACGCTGATTGGATCTATGACAGTAATATCACCACTCTGGAATCCCGACACATCAGTAGTAGTAATAGTAACGCTGGTTCCACTTTCTAAAGAGACAACGATTTGGTCAATGTCTGCTACTGCTGTATCAGCAGTAGGAGTAAATACATTCGGTGTTCCAGAATCGAATGACCCATTAGAAGAGTTGTCTGTAGTTGGTGTTGGTGCAACTATCTGCAATACAACATCACGTGGATCTAATAACCACTCGCCCGCGTTACCATTCGTTGCACTGGCATTGACTCTACCTAAGGCTTCTAAATATTCTTTGCCTGATGTTTCAACAAAACCACCATCACCAGATTCACTGCCACCTTTTGCTGATATATCGCCATAAAACTGTGTCGTTTCATCTGCCCAAACAATGACTTTGCCGCCATCGCCATTTGTTATTGCATCGGCTTTTATTGATGTGTCTTTACCGATATAAGTCTGCTTGGCATTTTTTACTTCTGTGTTTTTACCTTGATAATCACCACCCACTAAAACTTCACCACCACCAGTTTCACCAGTTTCACCAGATGCATTAATACTTGCTTCATCAAGCAAAGCAACACGCTCACCGAGGACTTCAACATACCCACCTTGCTGTTCAGAGCCTGTGGCTTCTATCGTTCCTGAATTCCAGACTGTTCCCGACTCACTTTCTATTTTGACCTCACCACCGCTTGTTCCATTGGCAGTGATGATGGCATCTGTTGTAATTTCGATATCCGCTTGTGCAAAGAGTTGCACCTTGCCGTTTTCATCAACACTAATACTATTCGCATTAATAGAACCGCTATGTTTAATCGTGCCGGCGAACATACGTGCTGCACCACCGTTGGTGATCATTTCACCAAGATTCACCACTTCATTTTCCGGAGCCTGCACATCAAAGATAATATCATCAGAATCCAGACTGGCAATCGTGACACTTTCACCCGCAGCTAAAATAATCTCGCCACCCTCGGTTTCGATGATGCCGCTGTTTTCGATATTCGGTGCTATCAAAAAGATATCGCCATTTGCTCCTGCCTTGATATAACCCTGGTTTTGGATATCGGCAGCATTGTCTCCCCGAAATGTTAGATTCTGATTAATAAAATCTTCATCCGTCATATCCAGCGTTGAGGCAATGAGTCCCGCAGTATCAATCACCGAGTTCGGACCAAACACGATGCCATTTGGATTAATTAAAAATACACGTCCATTGGAAAGTAGTTGCCCCAACAGAGCAGAAGGATCTTGTCCAACAATACGATTTAATACCGCGCTGTTTGCAGAATCTTGAATAAATCGAGTGATTTCATTTTGCTGAATAGAAAACTGTTGCCAGTTAATAACGGCTCCATTTGAATTGGTAATATTTAAGGTATTGGCATCGGGCTGAGCAAAAGTCACCTGACCATTAATGACCTCTGCACCCGTTGGATTCGCATAAGCGGCTTGTCCACTGCTTAAACCCAGCAGCAATCCCAAGACTAAATTGTGATTTGGTTTATTCATATTCGATTATCCAAAAGCTTTATTTGTACATAGTTTGTGCATATACTTAGTGTTGTATGGATTATGAATGGGACAGGGACAAGGCAGTCCAGAATCTTCGTAAGCATGGCGTTGATTTTGCAGATGCTATTTTTGCTTTGGAAGATAACATGGCTTTGACGATAGAAGATCAAAACCATGCTGAACAAAGATTCAAAACACTTGGCATGGAACCAGATATGAATGTACTTTTGATAGTCCATATTGAACGTAGCGAAACGTGTATTCGTATTATCTCGGCACGGAAAGCAACAAAACATGAAACGAAACAGTATTATGAATAAACAGACTATGAAAGATGATTTTAGTAAAGGTAAGCGTGGTGCAATTGTAACACCAGATCCCAATAAGGTACGCATTACTATTCGTTTGGATTCAGACATCATCGATCACTTTAAAAAAATAGTTCATGAAGCTGGTGGTGGTAATTACCAAACGTTGATCAATGATGCTCTTAGGGAATCTATTTCGCAAAATAAACAACCTCTTGAAAAGACATTAAGAAAAATAATTCGTGAGGAATTACATGCCTCAGGTTAAATGGAGTTTGTATTATCATTACATCGTGCACTCAAATCCGTTTTGATTTAAGCCAGTATCATCAAACAGATCAAACAGAGCTTCAAATTCTTCATTGATAGTTTCAAAATAAGGATCA
>CAYTIZ010000002.1:25646-27248 GCA_964437885.1 uncultured Enterobacteriaceae bacterium | reverse complement strand
ATGATTTTTCATCATCACTAAGTGACAAGGCACTTCGAACAAGTTGCATATCTTCCGGGTGCAAATAAATAGTGGGATTTCTTGCTGAAATAGGCAATACACGTACAGTTTCTCTAACCACTGCAACAATCTCACCCGGTTCGATTTTAATTTCCCGTCGCACCAATTGCCGGGCTATCGCCAATGTTAATTCTGCAATACTGGTTTCCAGTTCATCATCCAATTCTGAAACAGGAGTTGCTAATGATTTAAATAAACCTTCAAGTCTCTGAAAAAGTTCTTCTGATTCAGCAGCAGCTTGTGTGCGTCCTTCCGTATATCCTTGAGAACGACCTTCCTTACGTCCCATACTAAAACCTTCATTGTAGGCATCTTTATGTAAGGACTGCATTTCATTTGCTGTCGGCGGACGGATACTTTCGTCATTTCCAGTTGCTATCCTTCCTTGTACATGTGGTTCCTGCCATTCAACATATTCATGTGCTTCATTAGCCGAAATAATACGATTTTTTAAATTGCTCATATAAAAGATCCATTAGCCACAGACGACTGCATGGACGCAGGAGGTAGAGCAACGCCAGGAGCAGTTGCCGAGGGCACAGAGATTATAAAATCGGTTTTGTTGTTAATTCTCATTTAACTCTCTGTGAGCTCTATGTGCTCTGTGGCCAATTTATGAACTTTTCATATTAGATTAGCTCTTCATCCGCACTACCACCCAGACTAATTTGACCTTCGTCTGCCAATCGTCTTGCTATTGAAAGAATTTCTTTTTGTGCTGCTTCTACTTCACTCAATTTAACCGGACCTTTTGCCTCAAGATCATCACGCAACATCTCTGCAGCACGTTTTGACATGTTGGCATAGATTTTTTCCTTCAATTCATCATCAGCCGCTTTCATTGCTAACAGCAAACTATCAGTAGAAACATCTCTCAAAATAGTTTGCATTGAACGATCATCAACAGAATTCAGATTTTCGAAAACGAACATCAAGTCCTGTATTTCCTGACCTAGATCTTCATCAACCTCTTTGACTTTTTCCATGATCGCGGCCTCAGCATTTGAATCAATGAAATTTAAAATATCTGCTGCTGCTTTTACCCCTCCGATAGTCGATGATTGAGCACCACTACTGCCTTTCAATTGTTCTTCCAATGTGTCATTTAATTTTTTCATGGCAGCAGGCTGAACACTTTCCAGAGTTGCGATACGTAGCAAAAGATCAGCACGTACTTTTTCAGGGAATGAAGTAAGAACTTCTGCTGACATGTCGCTTTCGAGATAAGATAAGATAATGGCAATAATTTGTGGATGCTCATGCTGAATTAATTCAGCTACAGATTTTGGGTTCATCCATTTTAGTGATTCCAGCCCTTGCGAATTACCACCAAGTAAAATTCGATCAATAACACTTGTTGCCTTGTCTTCACCTAGGGCACTGTGTAAAACATTCCTGACATAATCATCAACACCAACACCTAAAGCAGTTTGTTTATTCACCGTGTTCATAAACTCACCAATGACATTATTGACTATATCTTTAGTAAGATCCTTGACCGTCGTCATTGCGATACCAACACGTTGTACTTCTTTCGGCCCC
>CAYTIZ010000002.1:0-25636 GCA_964437885.1 uncultured Enterobacteriaceae bacterium | reverse complement strand
ATGTTTCATGATTTCAGCCGCTGAATCTTCACCAATGGTCATTAATAAGACCGCTGCTTTTTGTGTAGGATCGAGTGAGTTACTTTTAGCAGGTGCGGCCATTTCTAATCCTCTCCTACCCAGTTACGTACTACCTGAGCAGCAAGTTTTGGATCAGTATTAACCATCTCCTTAACATTGCTAATTGATTTATCATATTCAGGAACTGCTTCAAGTGCTTTCATTTCTGTAGCATGTGGATTTTCACCTGCTGTCAATTGACCTGCAACACCGCCGTCAGGACCAGCTAAAGCTGTTTGGTGCAATGTGATTTCCTTACTCATCATATTCTTGATAGCCGGTTTTAATATTCCAAAAACCAGAAACAATACGAATAATCCACCAAGTACTTGCTTGACAATATCCCATACCCAGGCTTGTTGCCAAAGGGGCACTTCAGGTAATGGTTCTATTGCTTCAGGTAAACTAAATGGTGAGTTCATAACGTTGACACTATCGCCGCGAAGGACATTAAAACCGATGGTTTCTTTTACCAGATTTGTAATCTGCTCTAATTCTTCTGGCGTATGCTCTACTCGAATAATTTCACCCTTATCATCCAGACTTTTTTTGTAATCAATTACAACCGCAACAGATAATCGAAGCAGACTTCCTGTGGCTAGACGCGTATGACTAATTGTTTTATCCAATTCATAATTACGTGTAGAACGACGTTGCATACTGCCAGAACCGGATTGTCTTTCACTTGACCCACTTTCACTAACAATTTCAGGTGCAGTTCCATCAATGCCCGGTTGATTCGACAAAGCGCCAGGCACGCCACCACTACCAGAGCGAGAAGAAGAACTACTATCTTCTTCTAATTGTTCACTACGCAAAGCTGCCATATCAGGATTATAAGATTCGCGAGTTTGTTCCGTACTGGTAAAGTCCATTTCAGCGGTTACCTGTGCCTTAATACCATCTGGACCTAGCAAAGGGATCAAAATATTCTCGATTCGTTTTATGTAAGAACTTTCAACCTGCGTTGCATATTGAAATTGAGATGCCGTCGCGGCTAATTGAGCAGATGACTGATTTTGGCTCATTAAACGTCCATGTTGGTCAACAATACTGACCTTAGACAATTCCAGATTCGGCACACTGGATGCAACAAGATTGGCAATAGCAGCAACCTGACCTATTTCCAGACGATGTCCGGGATAAAGATCGAGCAAAACTGAAGCACTTGCTGCTTTACGATTACGTAAGAAAACACTCTCCTTAGGCAAGGCAAGATGAATTCTTGCCGCTTTAACAGATTTAATCTGTATAATAGACAATGCCAATTCGTTTTCCAGGGCATGCTGATAACGTGCCTTTTCCATGAATTGACTGGTGCCCAGTTTTTGTTCTTCACTAAGAATGGAAAAACCACTATTGGCACTTCTCGGTAAACCTTCTGCAGCCAGACTCATTCTTGCTTCATGAACTTTCGATGATGCGACCATCACTGCCCCGGAATTTGGGTCAACTTGATATTCGATATTTGCCTTTTGCAAAGATTCAAGTACCTGCGAAGCATCCTGATTAGACAAACTTCCGTACAATAGACTGTAATTTGGCTTTTGTGACCAAAGCACAACATATACGCCTATCGCGACACTTGCTGCGATAGCAAATAAAAACATTATCTGGCGAATGAAAAGTGCTCGTCTCACATCCGCTGAAATTAAAACTGATTCTGACATTATTCTTAACTCAATTAGTTATGATTATTAAACTGACATATTCATGATTTCTTGATACGCCTTGACTAATTTATTTCGTACCTGTGTCATTGCCTGAAAGGAAATTGTAGCCACCTGAGATTTAATCATCACATCTGCGATATCAATGTTCGAATTTCCTAATTCAAACTGAGTTTTCAGTTCACCTGCATGTTGTTGTAACTCATTGACTTGATTTACCGCATTTTTAAACATATTGGAAAAATCCGGGCTATTACCTTTATCTATAGCTGTTTGATTAATACCACTCGCCTTGTCTGACATGGCTCGCATCTGTATTAACAGTTGATCCATATTAATTTCGCTCATTGTTTGTTCCTTTTTTGTATATACCCATGATATTTAATTAAGTGGGATAGCGACACCGCGCTCACGCATTTTTGCTAATTTATAACGCAAAGTTCGTGGACTTATACCTAATTTTTCTGCTGCACACTTTCGGCTACCCATTGTTTCCTTCAACACCTCAATAATCATATTTTGTTCACGATCTTTAAGGTCATCTCCCAATGTACACTCTTTATTTAAATCAATATCATTGCTGTACTCATTTGGCTCTACTGTTTCCTGAAAAGAATGGTGTTCAAATTGAATTTCATTTTCTGTTATCAAACCTGAAGCCTGAAGAATTAATGCGCGTTGCATTACGTTATCCAATTCACGGACATTACCAGGCCAGGAATAAGTTTGTAGTGTTTTACATACATCAGAAGATATTTCAGGACATAAAACATTATTTTCAGATGCTGCGCGCGCCAATAAATATTTTGCTATAGGAACAATGTCATCTTTACGCTCACGCAATGCTGGCATTTTGATAGGAAAAACATTCAAACGATAATATAAATCTTCACGAAATAATCCCGCTATCACTTCCTTTCGCATGTTTCTATTTGAAGTCGCAATGACTCTTACATTTAATGCGATTGAATTCTGATCACCTAATCGTTCAACTTCTTTTTCCTGAAGAACACGCAGTAATTTTGCCTGTAATGCCAGACTCATTTCAGAAATTTCATCGAGCAACAATGTTCCATTTTGCGCTTGTTCGAATTTACCAGGGCATGCTTTATAAGCGCCGGTATAAGCCCCTTTTTGATAGCCAAATAAAATTGCTTCCAGCATATTTTCAGGAATAGCGGCACAATTAATAGCAACGAAAGCTTGCTTGCTTCGATTTGATTGTTTATGAATATACTGAGCCATCACTTCTTTACCGGTTCCGCTTTCACCCGAGATAAGCAAGGTTGCATCACTATCAGCGACGCGTTTTGCTATTTCCATAAGTTCTTGTGTTTTTGAGTCTATCGCAATAAAGCCTGCATTCGTTTCAGTTAATACTGTCGGTAAAAATTGGCTCACCTTACTTACCAACACTTCTGGCTGAAATGGTTTAACCAAATAATCAACCGCGCCAGTTTGCATCACATCTACAGCCTGTTGAATCGTTCCAAAGGCAGTCATTAAAATGACTGGCAGGTCAACTTGAATTGTTTTAATTCGCTTTAATAACTTGATGCCATCCATTTTCGCCATTTGTACATCGCTAATAACCATGTCTATAGATTTTTCCTGAATAACGTCAAGTGCATCTTCACCATTAATTGCAGTTTCAGGAACATAACCTGCCATTGTCAGTGTTTCTTTCAACGCTTCACGCAAATCATTGTCATCCTCAACTATCAATACCGAATAACTCATAGTAACTCCTGTTAATAATCAAATTATTTTTGTAAAAATTACGTATTGTCTTTGCTATAAAGTGGCAAACATATTGTGAAACACGTACCCGACTCAGGTGCATCTTCTACAGTAATGGTTCCCTTATGCGCGCGAATAACAGTATCGACAACAGCAAGGCCAAGACCAGTTCCACTTGTGCGTGTCGTTATAAAGGGTTCAAATATTCTTGATTTAATTGAATCAGGAATGCCAGGGCCATTATCTGTAATTTTCAACAGAATCTGATCCGACTGATTGTGTTGCAAATCAATGTTTAAGTTAACTGCATCACCAGCAGCCTGACAGGCATTATTTAATATATTTTGAAGTGCGCTTTTAAAAGCATCACAACTCAAATTAACCTGCATATCTGAAATATTATTATTAAATGTAATATTTAAACTACAATTTTCCATCTCGTCGTGTTGCTGATCGATGAAATCGCTAATTACATCAACAATATTTGCAGGATTGGTCTTCAAACGATCGCCACGGGCAAACAACAACATTTCTTCAACCAGAGTTTCCAGGTGCTGTAATGCCGACATCGTTTTTTTGGTAAAACGTTGTCGACGTTCATTATCAAGTTTGCTTACACCGAGGTTTGAAACATAGAGTAAAGCAGAGGAAAGTGGCGTTCGAATCTGATGAGCTAATGCAGCTGCCATTTCACCCATAGCAGAAATGCGTTTTAAACCAGAGATTTGTTCCTGTAGTTGTCGAGTCTCGGTTACATCCGTGATAAGCAGTATTTGTCCCGGCTCTGAATCCAGTGATTGTGTAGAAATATTAACATAGCGACCATCATGCAAGGTTACATCATGACCATCATCCCATTGCGGTTTAAACGCCCGCGCAACAACATCACGCCAACATTCTCCAAACAAGGGAACGCCAAGTAATTCTATCGCAGCAGGATTGCACTCCCGAACAATCCCTTCACCATCAATAACAATAACCCCACCGGGCAATGCACGTAAAAGGTTTTCAAGACGTTTACTTACGCGCTCACGTTCTTCATATTCACGATTTTTCTGGGAACGTGTATCAGCGAGTTCCTTACTTAATAGAGAGACTTGTTGTTCCAGACCTTCATAAAAGCCGGTTAATGATGAAGAAACTTCGTTGAAGTGTTGAAAAGCCTGCTCTAGCAACTCTGTCTTGGCTAATTCAGGTTTTCTAGATAATTGTTGCTGTGACATTTCTCACCAAAAAAAGTAAAAAGATTACTTAGGTGAGAGCAAAGACTATGCCATTGAGTTTATCCTAATAAATACAAGCATTTGCGCTTGCTTACTAACATGGAGCAAACAATACTACGTCAAATTCCCGACGCTGTTTCTTTGCGTTGCATACCCAGCTTTCGCATTTTTTCAACTAATGTTGTGCGTCCCATATTTAAACGCTTGGCCGCATGCGCAACAACACCATTTGATTCATCCAATGCTTGTTTTATAAGACTGGATTCAATTGAATTAACATGGTCTTTCAAGTCAACGCCACTCTTAGGCAATCTTGGCATACGTAATTGCATATCAGTTTCAACATTATCTTCCGTCGGCAAGTTTTCCAATATTGTTTTTGCCTGATATTTTTCAGGGATATCGTGCACATCGATAACACCATTAGGATAGAGAATAGAAAGACGTTCGATGAGATTTGCAAGTTCACGTACATTCCCCGGCCACGAGTAATGTGCCAAAGAATCTATCGCTGATTGTGTTAGCGATATGCCAACACCACCTTCATTCTCTAGTCGTTCAGTCAAATCACTAATTAGCATAGGTAAATCTTCGGTACGATCTCTTAATGCCGGCATTTCAATCGGAAAAACATTCAATCTATAAAATAGATCTTCACGAAAACTTCCTGCTGCAATCGCTTTTTCCAAATTAACATGCGTGGCAGCAATGATTCGCACATCAGCAGCAATTGTTTTATTGCTGCCAACGCGCTCAAAGGTTCGTTCCTGTAGTACGCGAAGCAACTTCACTTGCATAGATAAGCTCATATCACCTATTTCATCGAGGAACAAGCTTCCTCCTTCTGCCATCTCGAAACGTCCCTGGCGCGTACTTATCGCGCCGGTAAACGCACCCTTCTCATGCCCGAACAACTCGCTTTCTAATAAATCCACTGGAATTGCACCGCAATTAATAGGAACAAACGGTTTGTTTCTTCTTGACGATTGATAATGAATATTACGAGCAACAACTTCCTTGCCTGAACCAGAGTCACCCGTAATCAAAACATTGGCAGCAGTGTCTGCTACTTTTTCAACCATACGTCGTACCCGTTTAACCGACTTGCTTTTTCCACCCATACTACGAAACAATTCCATTGAACGCGGACTACCATCCTCATGTCGAGTTTGGCGATAAATTTTTACTTGTTGTAATACAGGTTCCAGTTTTTGATAACGTAATGGCAGTTCAATCGAGGCAATAGAACCAATATCCATTTCCTGATTAAAACTCGTTTTAGATTCTGGATTATTCAGAAGAATAATCGGCAAGTAAGCATCTATTGATTTTATGCCTCTAAAGACAGATAACAAATCCTTGTTTGTACCGCAATGGCCAAGTACAACCATAATGATGCCGTCAGATTTATCAAATTTAGATTGCCAATTAGTAGGCTCGGTAATTTGTATGGTTTCATAACCCATAAAATCCATAACTGCAGTAATATGACTACGCGTTTTAGCAACACTATCAATGATAACGACTTTATTACTTAGCTCTGTCACAAGAGCGCCCCCTAATCCTATAAAGTTATTTTTACTTTTAGGGCATAGTTAAGCAGTTGCAACTAACAATGTCAAAATTTTGTCGCGCATTAAGGACAAACTCTTAGGTGGAATTGGTAAAAGCAGGAAACTAAGCTCGAAGCCCTTAATCAACTATTTTTATTATTAGTAGCTCGTTTGCGGATAGGTATTCTGCATCTTTTTGCCACTATGCAGTTGTTTAATGTTATTGGAAATCTCTACTTTTTTCCCATTGAGTAAACTTGTAATCATTTTATGCAGCGACATTATTTTTTTTACATCTTCAAAATCACGATAAGTCAGTTTATTCTCATCAAGATTAACAAAGTGTTGTTGAATAGCCTTGATGTATTCAGGTATTTTCTCTTCGAGTTCAGTTAATTCAAAATCTTTTGCTAACTCGTATAGTTGCTCGCCCGAACTAATAATTGAATTAACATCTTGAGTATTTGAATGCATCATCAGGCTGCGGGTTCTACTTGTTTTGCTTCTCCGACTACTTCCTGATGATGAGCAATACCATCCCATGCGAGTTTAATCTCCATTAATAGATCATGAACTTCGTCAATGATTGCAACATCGTTTTTTACATTTGATTCCATTAATCGATTACTCATGTATTCATACAAACTATCAAGATTACTGGCTATGGCTCCGCCTTTATCATGATCCAGACTATCGCGTAATCCACCAATAATGGATATCGCCATACTAATATCTTCACCTTTTTGACTAATAGAGGTTGCTTTCATATGCCCCTTGGCCTGAGCAAGTCTTGATAAAGCACCATCAATCAACATTTGAATAAGATGATGTGGCGAGGCATTTTCAACACCCGTTTGAAGATTGACTCTATTATATTCTTTCAATGCGAGAATATTTCCCATATTAGGATTATCCATTATCTTGCCTCTCTAATTTTAATTTTTATCATGTCAATAATTATTTATGTCTAATTATTTGAGCCATTAAATAAACCGTTAAGCATGTCAAACTGTTGCGTCAAAAAATTACTGGTCGTATTCAGTTGTGCTAAAATAATATCCAATGCTGAAAATTGGGAGAACAAACGTTCTTCGAGTGCGGTTAATGACAAAGCCAGGCTTTCCAGATCATCATCTATATCATTTATGGTGTTAGTCAAACCTGAGGTTTTGTTATCGATAATTCCAGAGACTTGAGTGTACTGTGTCAGGGTCGTTGCCATCCGTGTGGCGACACCATCTGTAGCAGAAAACAGTTCAGCAACATCATCCAGATTAGTACTTAAAGCCTTATCCAGCTTGGCATCATCAATAATCAACGTGCCATCACTTGTTCCGACACTGCTTGAGCCTGTTATTCCCAGATCAACAAGCGTTTTATATATACCGCTGATACCGGTCACTGATTGATTAATCTGGCCACGAATCTGGTTACTGAGACTGCGGACAGTTGCATCGCCCAATAATATACCGACCGCACCTGTATCAGCATTATAAGCAGTAATGTTTTTCATGAATGAAACCATTGAGTTGTAATTTGATACAAACAACTCAATATTACTTTTAATTGATGCTGTGTCCGTTGCTATGGTCAGGTCATATACTGTACCTAAATCTTCTTTTAACAAGGTCAAGGTAACGCCCTGAATTGCATCGACAACGGTATTCGATGAACTTAATACTTTTTGACCTTCTATATAAATTTCTGCATCGATAGCTGCATTGATTTGAGTTAATTGTTCCGGCGAGGTTGCATCAGTTGTATCGTAATAAAAAGCGGATAAACCTGAGGCATCGGTATCACCCAGATCATCATCGTCAACAGTGACTGTTATAGCATTGGCAACACCAGTTTTATCGGAACTCAAAATAAGTTTTGCAACGGTACCACCGGCACCATCATCTACATTTACAATCGTTGCAGAAACACCGGTATTATCCGTTGCATCATTAATTGCACTGCGTATCTCTGCAAGCGTGTCATTATTACTATCTATGATTACATCAAAACTTGATGCACCTACTGATATAGTCAAGGTACCGGTACCAACCACTGTATCTTGATCAGTAAAACCGCTTGTTAGTAATTTATGCGCTTCGGCAAAGTCTCTGACTTCAATGCCATATACACCTGCAGCAACGGAACCGGATGTTGTTGCGGTATAAACTTTTGGATCAGCCGTGGTGACAGAATTTGCTTCAAAGGTAGAAGCTGTTTTCATAATTGTGCTAGAACTTAAGAACGTTGCTGCCAAACTTTTTAAACTACCAAACACAGAAATTTCCGCCTGTGTTTCGGTACGCTTATTCGCCAGCAATAATGTCTTTGCATCACCTTCTGCGGCAACAAGACCTGTGACGATGGCATTAATATCTAATCCGGAGCCAATACCGGGCACTGAAATCATAACGATTCCTCTTATATAAGGTTTCTTAACATATTCTGCATAGTCTAATGCAGAAACCGCACCAACTATGCTTTGGCGTTAAGCAACATACCTACAGTTTGGCTTAACTGCTGCGACATACTAATAAACTCCTCAGAGGGGATAGTGCGGATCAGATCCTGTGTCTTGCTATCGACTACACTGATAACGGTTTCACCCGTTTCGTCATTAATACTAAAATGCAAATCACGCTTCAAACTCTGAACATGTTTATTCATTTCAGCAGTAGCTTGATCCAATTGTTGGTTTAATGGTTGACTACTTTCCCTAGCAGGCGGCACAGATTGTTCATTTCCAGACAAGCCTTGCCGTGCATCAGTCCTATCAGCCTCAATCACCTTTTGTTGTTGCTGAACTCGCGAGGTTTCAGCGACACGAGACATCGTTTGTCTCATCTCTGTGGTGATTTCAGTAGGCATAATATATTACCTCCAAAAAATTAACTTTAAAGTGTGGTCGGGCTATTAACCCGACCACTTTTTTTACTACTCAAGCTCATTATTACTGCCTATTACTATTGTAATAATGACAGTACTAATTGAGGCTGTGAGTTTGCTTGTGACAAAATGGAGATACCTGCTTGTTGCAAGATCTGGCTTTTTGTCAACGCTGCTGTTTCAGCCGCGAAATCCGCATCCTGAATTCGACTACGAGCAGCTGACAGGTTCTCAGAAGTTGTTGCCAGGTTAGACACAACTGATTCAAACCGACTCTGTATAGCACCTAATACGGCACGAGAAGAGTTAATCGCATTCAGTGCTGAATCCATTGTCGCGATAGCGGCATTAGCACCAGTAAGAGTTGAAATGTCAGTATTGGAAACAGATGTTCCAGAAAGTGCTGACGCTGTGGTAGCCGCAGAAAAACCGGTATCAGCAATCGTTCCACCTGTACTCAAAGTAATACCGCCACTGGAAGTTGTACTTAAAGTAACTGTACTACGGGTAGTTGCAGCTGCTGCTACACCAGTAGTCGTTGCTGTAAAGGTACCCGACGCCTGAGTAAATGAATTCGTGACATTTGAGCCATCTGCTGAAATAAGATCAACACCGGTACCATCATCAACCGCCGTAACACCGGTTGCACCGGATATAGCATTAATACCCGCAACAACATTGGTTCTGTTAGTAGCTGCTGTAGTAGTCAGGGTAATCGTCGCTGTGGTTGTTCCATTAATGGTTAAAGTACCTGTGCCAGCCGTTGTACCCGTTGTACCACCACTGACTGTCAATGAATTAGCAGAAGCCGTAACACCCGTACCAGACAATCCATTGATAGCAGTTGCTAAAGTAGACGCGTCATTAGTACCCACTGCACCTAATGTGACACCGTTGATGATCAAGTCACCCGCATCAATAGCGTTAGCAGTAACTACACCACTGGTAACAGAGGCAGAATAACTCGCACCTAAATCAGCGCCTCTAGCACTGGCAATTGATGCCAACGTAATGGTTTCACCTGCATTAGCACCCACCTGGAATTGTTGCGATGTAAATGTTCCGTCTAACAGGTTTACACTGTTAAAACTGGTGGTTGAAGCAACACGATCAATTTCAGCGATTAGCTGTGCCGCTTCTGTTTGTAGTGCTGCACGGTCAGAACTACTGTTGGTTGCGTTGGCTGATTGAATCGATAACTCACGAATACGTTGTAAGTTGCTAGTAATGGTACCCATGGCACCTTCAGCCGTTTGCGCTAATGAAATACCATCGTTTGCATTTCGTTGCGCCTGATTAAGACCGCGAATCTGAGCAGTCATTCTGTTTGCAATAGCGAGACCAGCAGCGTCATCCTTCGCGCTGTTGATTCGCATACCTGATGATAGTCTCTGTAGTGCTGTTGCCAAAGTGCTACTTGATGAATCCAGGTTGCGTTGTGCATTTAGAGACATTACATTTGTTCCAATTACTAATGGCATAATTTTCTCCTTTTAATCCTACTGTATCTGTATTTCACAATAGCAATTAAGGTTTATCTTTAGCAGATATATCGACCCCGGTGTATCGAACTTAGGGACAATATTCACTGCTTCCGATTAGGTTATCGGATAGACAAAAAAAAACTTTAGCAATATTTAGGTTTATTTAGGGGGGTAAGAAATGGAAACTAATGATAAATAGATCTGTAGGATTCATATCAAAAACAGCACAACAATAAGTTAAATATCAGGCTTAGACGTAGCTTGATAGCTAGAAAAAGTTAAACAGTGATAAGCCCTGAATACGGGTATAGGTGGTTTGCGCTGCTTGCAAGGCAATTAAACGTGACTGTAATTCAACTGCAGCTTTAGCAATATCAAGGTCTCTGACTTTGGATAAAGTTGAAGCCATTTCAATTTTGAAGCCTTCATTAACATTGATTTGATCGTCAATCGTTTTAAGTCTGGCGCCGACACTGGTGCGAATACGTGTAATATTGTCAAACGCCAGATCGATTTCACTCAAAGCGGGATTGATTTGATTAAGAATATCCGACTGCCCAGCAGAACTTGAAATTGTAGTTTCCAATGCTGTGACCAATTTCTGAATCGAAGTAAACATATCCTGCGTGTTACTCGGCTTTATGGTAAAGGTATCACCCGCAACCGGCTCGCCAGTTATCCCGGTCTGTAAGCCATTAAACTGAATTGTGCCACCGCTGGAATAAGCTGTTCCCGCAGCAATCACAACACCACTGGTTGCACCAGTCACACCATAAGTAAGACTTCCTGCTGTACCTGCTATGGTAATCGTATAGGTATCTGCAACATAGGCTGCTGTGTCAACGACCTGACCAATATCGAAGACTCCTGAGCCACCATTTAACGCATTTGCACTGGTCTGAAATGTACCATTACCATTTTTTATGTTAATAAAAACATCATTGCCTGAATCGCTATCCATCATCTGACGACCGGATGCTATCTGCAAGGCACGCTGACCCTGATCTCCATTATAAAGAAAGCCGCCATTCGCAGCCTGACTAACGGGTTTGGTTGTCACTTTATAACCTGAAAATAAATATTCCTGATTTGCATCTCGGGTATTGGCAAGACTCACCAGTTCATTCAGCCGTTCACGCACTTCTTGCGCTAAAGCAAGACGGTCCGTATTACTAATGACGGGATTAGCACCCTGAATGGCAATTTCTCTAATGCGTAATAATGAATCCTGCATGGCATCGAGTGATGACTCTTCCAGTGTCAATCTACCTAATGCGTTATTGGCATTACGTTGATATTGATTTGTCACAGAGAGTGACTGTTCCAGACGCAATATTTGAGCAGCGCCACTAGGATCATCAGAAGGTCTGACCAAACGTTTACCTGATGATATCTGTTCCTGAATTTCAGAAAGACGTTTCTGCTGCTCGAGCATGCTAGCTAGCCCGCGCTGTGAAAAATAAGATGTTGAAACTCGCATAAAATACCCTATCGAAATGCGTTTATTAATGTGTTAAACAAAGTATCAGACACTTTAATCATTTGTGCAGAGGCAGAATAGGCTTGTTGAAATTTAAGTATATTAGCTGCCTCTTCATCCAGATTTACACCCGATATACTTTCACGTGCTTCAACAGTCTGATCCAGTAAGGCACTCAATGCTTCACTACTGATTTCTGATTGTCGCGTCGTTGCTCCAATATTTGCTACCATTTGACCATAGGTATCTGCATAGGACGATGAGCCATTTAACAAAAATCGACTTGATTGCAAATCACTAAGTAATAATCCATTTCGATTGTCGCCGTCAGCTCCGCTATTATTTTGAATAACAAAGGCATCACCATTTTGAGGTACACCTGAAATTGTAAATGTCGCATTACCGGCAGCGGCAATGGTAAATTGCTTGCCCGCATTTTCTGTAGTTGGGTTATAAGCCAGGATCCCCGTTGCTCCTCCTGTCATATCAAAGCGGTTAAGCGCTGCATTAAAGGTCAAGGTAATACTTGAAGCCAGAGGGACTCCTGTCACCGATGAAATATTAACGTCAGATATTGCAGCTGAACCTATATTTGTCGGAATACCCGAAGCATTAGTCGCAACACCGCCCTGCAAAGGCCCTGCCATCGCAATTTTTCTTGGATCTGTTATTAAAACAGAAATATCACTCGCACCATTGACTGTTGGTCGAATGATATATTGATCACCCGCTGTCGCACCTGCGGTTATGGTTAAAGTAAAACCGTCCACTGCAGATGTTGTATAGGGAGAAGTACCGCCGGTATCGATAGCTGTCGTCGTAGCATCACTCAAACGCGTTAATGTGTAATTATTTCCACCGGTAAATGTCAGACGGTAATCGCTATCTGAAAGTTGAGTCGGATCAGTGATTACCGAAGTCACATTATTTGGTGCTGTACCTAACGCAGCTACAGTGGGCACACCTACGGCAAAGAACGCAGTATTAACATCACCATCCAGACTTGCGCCTAAACGATATTGGTCATTAAAGGTATCGGCCAAACCTATTGCCAGACGACCCAAAGCATTTTTAGCAGGCTCTAGCATTTGTGCTTGAAAGTTAATTTGACCTCCAAGAGAACCACCACTAATACTATCGGTAATAATGCTAGAGCTAAAACTATCGGTTACAGATATTTCATAATGCCCTTCATAGGTTTCAGTAACCGCTAAAACACTGGCACTTTTACTAACAACTAAAGGTAGTCCTTTACCTATAAAAACATTTAATGAACCATCGGCCTGTTCAAGTGTATTGACGGACACCAACTCTGCCAAGTCCAGAACCAAGTTTTCTCGTTGATCAAGTAAGTCATTGGGAGGTTGACCACCCGAAGCACCGATTGCCGCAACAATACTTGTATTAACATCAGCAATTGATTTGGCAAGAGTATTGATGTCACGAATATCGTTACTAAGCCTGATCTTCACTTCATTGCCAAGATCGGACAAGCGACTATCAAGAAACTGAAAGCGAGAAACCATAGACTGAGCCTCACTGAGCATAACTTGACGCGACGTTGCAGATGAAGGTAAATCATTCACATCCTGAATTGCGGCAAAGAAATTTTGTAAACTCGGACTCAAACCTGTTTCTGAATCAGCGAGCATATTATCAACTCGGCTTGCAAGCGTTAAGAAGGCATTGATATCGTTTGAGCTACTTGTACTTGTTCGCAATTGTGTATTAATAAACTGATTAGAGATTCTAGTAATGCTTGTAACCTTAACACCGCTACCAAGATAACCTGAACCTACAAATTGTGCTTCACGCGCATCCAGTTGAACACGTTGGCGACTATAACCTTCAGTATTGACATTGGAAATATTTTGACTGACCGTTGCCAGGCTCCGTTGTGCAGCCAGTAATCCACTAATTGCTGAGTTTAATATTGCCATTTTTGTTAATTACCATTTAAATAGCTTCGCGGTTAATAATATTAATAACCTTGTTTGCATACTGCGGATCAGTTGCATAACCTACATCCTGTAAAGTCTTAATATAGGCTTCACCGTCACCACGGTTTTGTAATGCCGTACGATATCGATCATTGCTCTTGATAAAATCGACATAATCATCAAAGCTTTGTTTATAGGATTCATATACCCTAAAATTTGAAAATTCACGCTTTGCCTTACCATCAACGAATTCCAGTGAACTTACATTGACCTGTTGACCCTGCCACTGACCATCGGCTTTTATACCAAACAAATTATGGCTATTTTGGCCGTTACTATGTTGAATCACTTTATTGCCCCAACCTGTTTCCAGCGCTGACTGCGCTAACAAAACATTTGCTGGAACACCCAGTTTTTCTGCAGCATCTTCAGCATAAGGGCGCATGACATTGATAAATTCTTTTGGTGATTGAAAATTATCTTTTCTCACCTGAATATCGGGCGACAGCTTTAGCATCGTCTGATCAAAGTGAGCACGTTTAGGTAATGGATTTAGTCCTTCTGATTTTTCATTACTCTTAACCGTATGTTGAAGTTGCTTGATAATGCTATCTGCTATACCAAAAGCTCGTTTTCCCGCCAGATCTAATGATAGTTGCTGATCCATCATGTCCTGATACATGCGTGATTGATCAGAATCAAACAGTCCATCACCTAAACTGGCATCACGCATTTGTTTTAACATCATCTTCAGAAAAAAGGCTTCAAATTGATTAGCTACTTCTTCAAGTGCTTCAGGCGAAGCATGTTTAGCCGCCAGCTTGAGCTTATTCAGGCCACTGAATTCAGTATAAATACTTGCGCTTGAAAGATCGGTTTGCATTATTTATTTTTTCGCCACTGAGTATCTTTTTTTAATGGTTTAATCATTATTACCTGATCTAAAAGCATCTATTGTGCCAAACACCGTTCTATACCTATGTTGTTGATATTTATCGATTAAGATGAACAAGAAATAGTATCGTGGCAATAATTTTCCGAAACAGACGCTTTCTTGCCTAATCAGCTTAGAGGTTTGATAAAAATTTCGACCAGCAAAATAAATGCATCACAGAGAAAAATAATCAAATAATAATAAGTTGAGCTCTGAGTGCACCGGCTTCTTTTAATGCTTCAAGGATGGCAACTAAATCGCCCGGTGCGGCACCAACCTGATTAACAGCACGGACGACATCATCCAGTGATACACCAGGGTTAAACAAAAACATACTATTATTTTCTTGTTCAACAGAGATATCCTGAGATGGTACAACTGCAGTTGTGCCATCTGAAAATGCACCTGGTTGACTGATGATTGGATTCTCGGTGATAGTAACGACCAGACTACCATGTGAAACAGCCGCTTCATCCACAGTAACATGTTTGCTTATTACAACTGTGCCAGTTCTTGAATTTATGATCACACGAGCAGGTGCAGAACCCGGTTCAAAGGTAATATTTTCCAGTAATGATACAAAAGCAACTCGTTGAGAAATTTCTGCTGGTGCTGTGACATTAACTGAAATGCCATCAAGCGCCTGAGCAGTACCTAAACCTATCCATTCATTTATCGCATCGGCCATACGATTTGCCGTAGTAAAATCGGGACGGTGTAAATTAAGTACAATTGAACCTGATTGTCCAAAAGGTGACGGTACTGATCGCTCAACAATGGCTCCATTTGGAATACGACCTGAGCTCGGAATATTAACTGACACACTAGAGCCATCTTTTGTTTCAACTCCAAAACCACCCACAACAACATTACCTTGTGCAATGGCATAGATATTTCCATCAATACCTTTTAAGGGTGTCATTAATAAACTACCGCCGCGTAAACTTTTGGCATTACCCAATGATGAAAGGGTTATATCAATTTCTTGTCCTGGTTTAGCAAACGGTGGAAGTTTTGCATGTAGAGCAACTGCGGCAACATTTTTAATTATTAGCCTCGTACCAAAAGGTAAAGTAATCCCAAACTGTTTTAACATGCTTTCCACACTCTGGTTGGTAAATGCGTTGGAAGTATCACCGGTACCATTCAGACCTACCACCACACCATAACCAATTAACTGGTTTTCGCGTACGCCTGCGATATTGGCAACATCCTTAATCCGTTCTGCTAATACGAAAGAAGAATTAAGTAATAAGATAAACAGAGAGAATACTTTTAGTGATTTCATTGAAGGCACCTCTTAGTAAGGCATTAAAGGGCTGGCAAAAAATCGTGCTAACCAACCTTGTTTATTAGATTCTGCAATGGCGCCATCACCAGTATAGATAATCGTCGCATCGGCAATCTGGGTGGATTGTATTGAGTTTGATCCAGTAATATCCGACTGTCTGACAATGCCAGACAATTGGATATATTCAACACCATTGTTCAGGGTCACTCGTTTTTCGCCACGAATAATTAAGTTGCCATTAGGTAAGACTTCCACAACGGATACGGTGATGGTTCCCGTCAATAGATTGTTCTGAGCTGCCTCACCCGAACCCGCGAGTGAGTGATCCGAACTTAAGCTAGTAGCCAAATTTAAATTTTGAGTAGCTGCTAAAGGCATAAATTTTGGCAAACTAAATTCAGGTGACGTACCAAATATGGTCGGATTGGTTATTGTGCTGGTATTCGCCTTGGTAACGTCTGTTGTTGCCTCTTTTTCCGCATTAGTCGCTTCATTTAATAACACCGTTAAGATATCACCGACCCTGCGCGCTTTAATATCTTCATATAAACGCACATCAAAGCCTGGTTTATAAATTGAACCATTAGATACTGGTTCTACCGGCGGCAAGCTTGGTCGCACAGCGGCATAGGCTGGATCACGTATTGCCTGTGTTTGACAACCTGAAACCAGAACAACACTGATTAATATCATGAAAACAAAGACTATTCGGTATTGCTCAGTAAGTTTACACATCATTACATTCCCATTTTATAGATTCTGACTAGCAAACTGCAACATTTGATCCGCTGTTGAGATTGCCTTCGAATTCATTTCATAAGCACGCTGCGTTTCAATCATATTGACTAGTTCTGCAACAACATTGACATTCGAATTTTCCAGTGCGCCCTGAATAGTTCTTCCTAATCCTGCTAGCCCCGGTGTACCTGCTATCGGTTGACCACTGGCCGCAGTTTCTTTGACTAAATTATCACCAATGGGTTGCAGACCTGCCGGATTAACAAAGTCGGATAATTGAATTGACCCGATCTGGGTAGGAGCAGTCGAGCCTGCCGTCACTACACTAACAATTCCATCCTCTCCAATAGACAAGCTTTGTATGTTTGGCGGAATAGTAATCGCAGGTTGTAGGAGAAAACCATTTGAAGTTACTAAATTACCTGTTGAACTGATTTGAAACGTACCATCACGCGTATAAGCAGTTCCACCATCAGGCAGTAAAATCTCAAAAAAACCCTTACCCGTAATGCCAATGTCCGTCGGGTTTTCTGTCTGGATAATACTTCCCTGACTATAAAACTTTTGTGTCGACATCGTTCTAACACCGGTGCCTAATAATAAGCCAGATGGAACTTCTGTGTTTTGCGATGACGCTGCACCAGGTTGTCTTATTGTCTGGTACAACAAATCATTGAAGATGGGTCTTGAATATTTATAACCTGTTGTATTAACATTTGCGAGATTATTTGCAATGATCGCCATACGCGATTGCTGTGCATCCAAACCTGTTTTTGCAATCCATAATGCATTAGCCATTTTCTTTCTCCAATTCTATCGAACTTTGTTCGTTAAAAAATTGTTAATTTAGTGCGAGTATCCGCGTTGCTACTTCGTCGTTCTCTTCTGCTGCAGACATCGCCTTGATGTTCAGTTCAAATAGACGTGCCGTTTCAATCATCCGGGACATCGCCCCAACCATACTTACATTACTGGTTTCTAATGATTCTGGAACCACTTGAACAGAAGCATCAACAGGTGCTAACTCGCCATTGCGCAATCGAAATAAGCCATCAGCAGATTTATTGATATCCTTAATATCAGGATTAACTAATCGAAGTCGATCTATGACAGCCAATTCTTTTTCTGATTGACCCAATGGACGGATACTAATCGTGCCATCGGAACCAATAAGAATTTCTTCTGCTAAAGGTAAGGCGATGGGTCCACCATTGCCATACACAAGATAGCCATTTCCATTTTCTAAAAAACCAGACGTATTTAATCGCAAGTCTCCTCTGCGTGTGTAGGCCTGGCTTCCATCCAAAGCTTGAACAACTAACCAACCTTCCCCATTGATGGCAACATCAAGTGGGTTACCCGTTTTAAAGATATTACCCGGTGTATAGTCGATACCGGGTCTTTCAGCCATGGCATAAACACGAGATGCATATCCATCACCAAACACAGGCATCGATCTGAATTGTTCCAAATCTGCCTTAAAAGCTGGCATATTTATATTAGCCATATTACTCGCAACGATTGCCTGACTGGTCTGGGTATTAGTCGCCGCCGTCATTGAAAGATAAAGTGATTTATCCATGGCTCAATTTTCTCCTTATCTCAGGTTAATAATTGATTGGGTTACTGTGTCTGAAGTCTGAATAACTTCTGCATTCGCCTGAAATGAGCGTTGTGCAATGATCATATTCACCAGTTCTTCAGACAAATCCGTGTTCGATTGTTCTAATGCCCCCGACTGCAATAAACCCAGACTTGCTGTTCCTGGGGAACCAATCGTAACGGCACCAGATGTAAAGGTTTCGCCCCAGGCTGTATCACTGACTGGTTGCAGACCTTGAACATTACGAAAATTGGCCAACGCAATCTGACCTTGTACAGCGGATTGACCATTTGTGAATCTGGCAAAAATAATTCCTTCACCATCAATATCCAGCCCACTGAGTCGGCCTGTGGTAAAACCATTCTGAGCTAATGCATTCACTGAAAATGCACTACCGTATTGAGTTGATGCGGAATAATCCTGTGCCAGTGTCATTGCCGCGCCACCACCTGTCGGGGTGAATGACGGTGTTGTTATGACACCACCTGCCGGCGTAGTTAATACGCCTGAGCTAGAAAAATTTAATGCATCTGGTCCATCAACCTGGGCACCATCGACAAACGAATAGGCTTGCCATTGGTTGGCAGTCGCTGTTTTCACATAATACATAGAAACCAGATGAGAATTACCCAAACTATCAAAAACAGTTGTTGAGGTTGAATGGTTAAATGAATTCGGATTCGTTGCACTGAATACACCGACAGCAGGTACTCCTTGAGCTGCATCCAGATTTAAATCAATCGTCATTGTTGAACTGGCCTGTGGCGCGATGTTTGCCGTATTCACTTGTATCGGTCCTGCTGCACCCGTTATATTCCCAGAAGTATCAGCGCCAAAGGCAATCAAATTTTGACCTTGCGCATTAGCCAGGAATCCATTTCGATCAACACCAAATGCACCACTACGAGAATAGATTTGCGTACCGCCATCATCAAGGATAAAAAAACCATTACCATTGATTGCCATATCAAGGTTATTGTCTGTAAAAGCAATATTACCTTGTGTAAATTGTTGTCTAATTGCGGAAAGACGCACACCACTGCCCGGCGTATTACCACTGCCACCGACACTCGACACAGCGAATACATCAACAAACTCAGCACGTGATTTCTTAAAACCTGCTGTATTTGAGTTTGCGATATTATTTCCGATCACATCTAACTCACTTGAGGCTGCTTTCAAGCCACTAATTGCTACTCTAAATGCCATTGTCTTTCTCCTGTAATTTGATCACGTGCTTCGATTTACATTATTTCTCTTACTTGGCTGATACTTACCGTACCCAGTTCACCAAGATTTAATAAAGGTTCGCCGCCATTTTTGCTCAAGGTGACACTTTCAACCTTTGCATTGATTAATACTGATTGTGCTACTGCTTCACCGCCTATCAATCCAACTGCTTCAATCGTGTAGGAACCACTTGGCAATGGATTGCCACTATTATCTAATCCATCCCAGGTAAATTTTGTTAAACCGCCTGTGTGTAATCCCAAATCAACTTGCCTGACGGTTTGCCCTGTTGCATCTGAAATATTCAACACCAGATTAGAAGTAGAGTTACTTAAATCTACCGCACCTGTTATCTGACCACCGCTGACTAATTCTGATGTATTGCCAGGAACGAGTACTGTATTCCCCACCATCGTAGAAGCCTGAAGTGCCTGACTTGATTGCAAAGAACTGGATAAGGTTGCAAATGAATTATTTAATTCAGTAATACCATTCACCGTTCCGAATTGAGCCATCTGGCTGAGAAAATCACCACTTTCCATTGGACTTAACGGATTCTGGTTTTTTATTTGCGTTAACATCAATTTAAGAAAAGCATCTTGATCAAGACCATCGCTTGCCTTCTTCGCCTCGGGTTGTTTTAGTGCAAGATTTTGCAGTTCAGCCGGTAATATCGTGTTTGAATTTGCCATAATTTGTTCCTATAAATATTCTTACTTAGTGCTATTGACCTATGCTTAGAGTTCTCAACAACATCTGTTTCGATGCATTAATGATTTCAACATTATTTTGAAACGTACGAGTAGCGGACATCATGTTAGTCATCTCTTCAATAGAGTTAACATTAGGATAAAATATATACCCATCATCATCAGACTTAGGATGCTCCGGACGATATTCTTTACGAAGTTGAGCCTGACTCTCTACAATTCCTGTGACCCTAACACCACTACTCAGTCCATTTCGCATGGAATCAGAATAGATAGCTTCAAAAATCGGATGTCTGGCTCGATAAGTTTCACCGGTACTGCTGCTAACCGACTCCAGGTTCGCCATATTACTTGCAGTCGTATTCATGCGAATGGTTTGTGCTGCCATAGCCGAACCAGCAATATCAAATATATTTAATAAAGACATTAAATCTCTCCTCTTATTGCTGCCTTCAAGCCACTGATCTTGCCATTAAGAAAACGCAAACTGGCTTGATACATCAGAGAATTTTCTAAAAATGCGGAACGCTCTGTTTGTAGATCAACCGTGTTTCCATCGAGACTGGGTTGCGAAGGTATTCGGTACATAATTTCTGCACCACTTTTTGATTGTCCGGCGCTATTAATATGGCGAGCATTTGTCGTTACCATCTCACTACTATTATTGGCTGCTAGCTTAAGCGCATGTTTAAAATCAATATCACGCGCTTTAAAATTAGGTGTATCTGCATTGGCTATATTCGATGCTAATATTTCAGCTCGATTAGCTCTAAGCTTTAGTGCCGTTGCATGTATTCCGAATAAATTGTCCATAAGTTTTTTGTCTGAATTATGTAAGTAATGTCAGACATTTTGCATCAGCCGTGCCAGAGTAGAATATTAATTAAAAATCAATGGCTTATGTAAAATTCTGGTATTTTATGCCGAGTAAAGCGGAAGGGATTTGCCTCTATATGGCAATACGGTGTGAAAAGTGAAAAGCCTAAATTAAACTATAGAAATGGCAGAACATCTCTTTGCTGCTAGCATCTGCTGCCCACTACGTTTCACAGTTCACACTTCACGTTTCACGTCTAAAAGTGGTGGTAAACAACACCGCGTGGGCATTTAATCATTTCAAAAGCTTCACTGTAATTAGTCACTGTTTCAGAAGCACCCAGAACAAGTACACCATCATGTTGCAAAGACTTGGCAAACTTATCCATAATCGCAGCCTTGTTTTCATTTGAGAAATAAATCAATACATTACGACAGAATATAATGTCGAATTTACCCAAAGTTGCATAACTTTCAAGTAAATTAAGATACTGAAATCGGACTCTGTTTTTTATTTTTTCATTGAGTTTATAAACGTCATTTGCTGTTTTAGTAAAATACCTTTTCTTTCTATCTTCAGATAACCCTCGTGCCATTGATAAACGATCATATTCGGCAGCAGATGCACTTTTTACGACGCGGGAGGAAATATCTGTCCCTATAATCTGAACACTCGCAGGAAAACAACCCTGATTTTTCATCATGAATTCTTCCACAACCATACTCATCGAATACGCTTCATGGCCATAAGAACTGGCCGCAGACCAGATTCGTGGTGTCGACAGTCGCTTTCCTGTTAATTTTGGTAATAACTCATCATGAAGATAATCAAAAGGATATTGATCTCGAAACCACGATGTTTCATTCGTAGTCATAGCATCTATGATTTCAAGTTTCAATTTTAGATCTTGACCACTTTGAATCTTTTTTGTTGCGGCTGCCAAAGTTTCAACATTGTGAGCTTCAAATATTGGACGTAAACGATTCTTTACCAGATAAGCTTTATTTTCCCCCAGCGTAATACCGGATATTTTTTCCAGATAATCACAGAAGGCAAGATACTCATTTGTATCCTGTTGTGGTGTGTTTACCACACTACTTGAAGCTGTTTGAAATTGAGCTGCTGGCAAAATCTGTTTTCCTCATGTAATTGAATAGCCATTGTTAAACATTTATAGAGTCTATTGTTATGCCGCCTGATCAGTTTCTGTATCAGCAGGTTTAATCTTTAGATGAGTTAAAACACGACTAGCTAAGTCTGTTGGCTCATATTTAGCAATGAAATCGTCCGCGCCTACCTTTTTCACCATACTTTCATTAAATGCGCCACTCAGTGAAGAATGCAACATGACTGTGAGTTCATTTAGAACAGGGTGCACCTTGATATTTTTAGTTAATGTATAACCATCCATCACCGGCATTTCTACATCGGATAGAACTAATGAACATTTTTCAGTAATAGGAATACTTGTGTCTTTTGCCCACTCGAGCAAAATATCATAGGCTTCTTTACCATTTTTCGCGATGGTATATTTAATCTCCATTTGTTCAAGCACTTTGATAATCTGTTTTCTGGCCATACCTGAATCATCAACCACCAGAACATGCTTGTTTTCTACTTGTTCTTTGCTAGTTCCATTAGTCACGCTTTCATCAATATGTTCGGAATACCCCAGCACATCTGCCATTACTTTTTCAACATCAATAATCTCAACCAACTCATTATCAACCTCTGTAACTGCTGTCAGAAATGTAACATTCCCCATGCCACTAGGTGGCGGCTTAATCTCTTCCCAGTTCATATTGACAATTTTGTCGACACCGGCAACGAGAAAACCCTGAACATGCCTGTTGTATTCCGCCACGATAACAAAACTTTCTTCCATGTCTTCAATCGCAGGTTTGCCTACAGCCAAGGCAAGATCCATAACTGTAATAGTATGACCTCGCATATTTGCAATACCACGAATGACCGGATGCGATTGTGGTGCGCGAGTTAACGATGGACATTTCATGACCTCACGAACTTTAAATACATTAATACCAAATCGTTGTCTCTTATCTAAACGGAACAATAATAATTCAAGTCGATTCCTTCCCACTAGTTGGGTTCTGGAATTCACATTATCCAATACTTTAGCCATAGTTCTGACTCCTGATTTAGCTTCTTAGTTTAATATCGACCCATTAAAGAAAAACTTGAATCAATAAAATAGGCATAGCCTTTGCATATACATTCACAGGAAATAGAACGGGTTTATTGGTTCAGGAGAATAATATCTATGAAATTTGATATGACAAAGGCACACACTATTGATGTCAGACATGGCTTACCTTTCTCCATATTTGGTCGTAAACGATCCTTTCTCATTAAAGATTTATCTTATGGAAATTTAAATGGCTTACTTCATCGGCTGTTCAAGATATTTATTCATGAGAAAAAAAGCAGCCCTATTGATAATGATAAAATATCAGGCAAATTTGCCGACAATACTACAGAAAAAAAAGAGGATGAAACACGATCATTACAACAACTAGAAGATTGCGCGAATGCTGCTAGAAAAACAGGAGCCTATGGCCAATACGAGTGAATCACTTAATACGATGAATAAAAATAATTTAAATAAACAGATGATGTCATTAGCATCAAGCCTGCTCGTACTATCAGCAGTAATAACATTATCAACTAATGTCTACAGCAAAGAGTTCCAGTCTCTGCATGAGATTACCAGAACTGCTCACGACTTTATTTTAAATCAGACACAAACTGAAAATGAAGACATACAAGTTGTTGTTAGTAAACTTGACCCGCGCTTAAGATTACATCAATGCACTGTTGCGCTTGAAGCGTTTAATCAGAACTACGAAATACGACTTGGGCGCAGTACGGTAAAAGTGCGTTGTGATGATTTCAAGCCCTGGTCGTTATATGTCCCTGTATCGATAAAGAATTTCAAAAAAGTCGCCACACTTAAACACGCATTAACACGTAATACTGTCTTAACTGACAAAGATATTTTTCTGCAAAAAATGAATATAAATCGTTTGTCATCCGGCTATTTTGATGACATATCTCAACTTAAAGGAAAAATATTGACTCAAAGCCTTACCAAAGGAGCTGTTTTAACAAAACACCACGTAAAACTAGCAATGGCGATTATTCGTGGACAAAGAGTCACTGTAATAGCAAGAAATTCTGTCATTGAAGTCAGAATGGAAGGCACAGCAATGTCCAAAGGCGCTATTGGCGATAGAATCAAGGTTAAAAACATGAAAACAAAGCGTATAGTTGAAGGCGTGATTATTAACAAACACTTGATAAGTGTGAACTTATAGACATTTTAAGGGAAATAACATTAAAGTTTTAATATGAATTGACGATAAGCTCGTATCAATATTAATGGTGAAAATTATATGGTTAATGAAATAAAAGGCTCGAACAATGCTCTTTTGAGTGCCCTTACTAGCCAGCAACAAGCTGATCTGGCCAGAGATCATGCGAATGCAGCTGGAAATAAAACCCAGGGTGCTGCTGAAGATAGTGTCAGTTTAACAGATCAAGCTGAAGAACTCAGAGCACTTGAAGCCAGTATCGAAAAACAACCCGTTGTTGATACAAAACGAGTTGAATCAATTAGAAGTGCTATTCTTGATGGTACTTATGCTGTTGATTCCAAGAAAACTGCTGAAAAAATGGCTGATTTTGAACGTTTACTAGATAGTAAAGTTGGAGATGCATAATCATGTATGAGAATCAGGGAAGGTTTACATCGCTTCTTAAACAGGAAATATCTGCCTTGCAGGATCTGTATGCTCTTTTGAAGAAAGAACTGCTTGCGCTAAAAGATCGTAATTTAGACTCGATTAGTGAATTAGCTGAAGAAAAAAATACGGTATTGGACAAACTCGGAATACTAGAGAAAGAAAGACAACTCTGTGCTGAAAATGGTCTCGCGGATACAGACGAGATAAGTACTTTAAGTAGCGAAATCAAAATTTGTCTTGATAAATGTAAACAACAAAATAGTATCAATGGCGGTGTTATAGAGATGAGCCAGTTATTTAACGGAAAAATACTTGATATTATTAATGGTAATTTTGACAAACAAACCACTTATAGCGCTACGGGTAAAAATAACTCTACAAATAATCAACACAGCCTTGCCCGTGTTTAATAGAACCAATGGCACTGCCCTTCAATAAAGTTATCACTGAAAAACTGATTTCGAAAGAGAATTTAACCGATCAAATCGACCTTGAATCAATAAAACTTACAAGCAA
>CAYTIZ010000001.1:11833-33596 GCA_964437885.1 uncultured Enterobacteriaceae bacterium | reverse complement strand
ATCCGAATAATAATTCAGTTAATGGCCATTTCCCGATTTCAAATGCACGTTTTTGCAGGTTTTGAATACCAAGTAAATCAGACAATATATAATAACCATCAAATCGCATTAAACAGTTTAAGTTTATTGCTAACGACATAATCCAACTGGTCGTTGCTAGAATAAAAGCGGCACTTTTGAATATTCCATCCGGCAGAAAACCCCAACAAAATGTTGCAATACAGGCAATATACAACTCCATGATTATGCCCGCCGCACCTACATGTACCCGTTCTTTAGCAGACTTAATTCGCCAGGTATCTGACGTATCTGTATACAAAATCGGAAACATCACAAGAAAGGCAATGCCCATTGTCGGAACCTGACAGCCATATCGAATCGCCGTATAAGCATGCGCTAATTCATGCAACGTTTTAATAAAGACAAGCGAAATAAAATAAAAGATTAACCCTTGTAAATTAAAGAAATACAAAAATGTAGATGTAAATGTATCCCACTGTCTTCCAATGACGTAAAGACCCAGCAAGCCAACTAGTGCTATCAAACTAGCCGTTGTATTTGAAAATAAAGGTTCAACATAAACCAGGGTTTTTCTTAAGAATTTAGTTGGTTTAACTAGAGGTAACTTTATAAATAAATAATTATGGACTAACCAAACCAGAAAATTAGGCTTGCTGGCAAGGTATTGTTCATAATAATCATTACTCGAACCACTCGCAGGGTTGAGTGTCAGGCTGTTTGCATATAGAAAGGACAATAGACTCTGGATTTCAGAATCATGAATATCCAATGTCGTGTCTTTTTTTATTCGTTCAATTAATAAACTAGCTTTACCTACTGACCATCTTGATAACAATTGAAATGCGGTCCAACCGATAGAAAAATATTTATTCCTTAGCGGATCGACAATAATCCAGCTTGGTGAACCATCAAGCGCAACAGGTCCTTCAACTAATTGAAGATCATGTCGTAATACCGGTAACGCAAAATCATCTGATGCTTCTTCGCTCATACACCGAATAATTGACGCACATAGGAAATGGGACGTCTAAACAAATAGAAAAATAGCGAAACACGCTCGCCATACATTTTTGCTGTACCCTGCAAACCTATTCTTAGGTTATCTTGCTCAATATCATCAAATTCAGCATAAACTCGATATGAAAGTGTATCCTGATTATATTTTTCAGCCATATAACTGGCACTACTCACTGTGGCTTCGACAGGATTAAGTGGATCGGCATCCAGAAACACATCAACTTTTGCGCCTTCTTTTAAAACAATAGCATCATCAATAGACAAATTAATCTTTAACTGAATTTTTTTAGTATCAGCTATCTCCATTATTCGTTCACCAACCTGAATCGGTTTCCCAATCCAGTCTGATTTATCAGAGTAAATCAATAAACCGGTTTTTTCCGCCTTGATGGTAATTTTATCAAGCAACTCGCGAGCATATTCAAGTTTACTTATATGCAATTCTGTTTGAGCCTTGAGCAATGAAACCTGCGCCTTACTTTCCGCATCTCTAAACGAACCTTGTGCAGCCTTCCGATATTTAGCTTCAGCAACAGCCAGGGTTTTTTCTGTCACATTATATTCGTTGCGCAAATTCGTATCTTCTAATATAAACAATGTTTCTCCCGCAGAGACATGCGTATTAGGTGAGAATTCTATTTCGGAAATAACGCCATCCATCGGCGAACTAACAACCACAGGTTCTTTAGCTATTATTTCTGCGGGCGCCAATGCAGATAATTTAATGGGTTTAACAAAAACCATTAATAAGAAAATAATAATAACCCACACGGCTAAACTAACTGTTTTAGGGCGGCGATAAAAATTTCGTCGGCTTGTTACTGCAACATATGCATGTGCGTAGGTCTCTCCCAGACGCTTCATCAAGGGTAAATCACTTTCCTGCCAGGGTGTTTCTCTTGTCATCCAGAGTCCACCAATAAACGTACCATCTGGCAGCTTTAATGGGGTCCAAAAAACAAACGGCAAAGAATATTCATTCCACCCTTCTTTTAATTCTTCCGGACAACTCGCAACATCTACCAATCTCTGCGTAGCAATAGTTTCGCTTACAAATATTTTCTCTATAAGCTTTTCCAGCCATGCTACAAAAGGCGTATGTTTTTCTACGATGGCAATACTCGATGCTGCAACTAATTTACAATCGCGTTTTATCGGATGGGCTGACAAGAATAAATAGGCTTGTCTATACGGCACTAATCGTCTCGTTTCGTTAACGATCATAAATTGAAGTGCTTCAGCAGAACTGGCAGCGCGCGCCATAGACTCCAGTTGCAGTAATTTAGATACAGCTGAAATATCCGGAGATTGTGGTACTGGTTTAGAGATTGAAACTTCAGAAGTTTGTGGAATATCAGACATTTTATTTTTTTTCTTGCTTAAACTGAGCTGTGCCACTCATGCCGGATAAAACACCATTTAATTCTTCTTCAAATTTTCCGGTTAATTTTATTGTTTGACTCACAGGATCAACAACCGCACCTGTTTTAGTAACCTTTGCATTAAATGTCTTTCCCGTTTCATCAATCAAAAAAGTGAATGCTTCACCTATCGATATCCAAGTTAACCAGTTAGAAGGAACAATTAATTCAATCTCTAGTTCACTATCATTTAGTATCGAAAGAATTTCCTTATCTGCAGGAACAGTTTCATGTTCATTCACAGCAATCTCAATTATTCTGCCATGATAAGGTGCTTTAATCTTACATTGGCCAACACGGATGGCTCGCATCGTTCTATCAGCTCTGGCAACTTGCATCTCCGATTCAGAAATAGAAACATCAATCTCGCTCATTGCATTTAATGCCAGCAGCTCTTTGTTATTTTTAAAAACATTTTGCTTCGATTGATACGCCGCTTCAGCAGAGGCAAGATCAGCTCGATAAAAAGAACAATTAAAACCAACCAATAAATCACCTTTTTTAAATCGATCGCCAGATTTAAATGGAAGGTCATTAATTTTCGCAGCTATCTCACTGGAGATAACAGCCTTTTCAACGGGTTTAATCAAACCACGAACATTGTCAGTAACGATACCATTAGAAAAAAGATCGTCATCAACTGCAATAACAGACGGCGTCATGAAAAACAGCGATGAAATGAATATAATAATACAAGGATATATATTTTTTATTTTCATCTAGCCCTCGCTTTCAGTTATTCAACTTTCATTGAAAATAATTGTTCGTGTAAAGACAAACCACCAAAATATTTCATTATAGAATCTGTTAATACCGTCACACTACTTGTATCGGTATTAATTGGAAAAGGATCTATTCCTAGAGCTGCAAAAATACTGGCATAAGCGTTCTCCACATCAGAATAGGCTATATCATATTTAATCTCTGCAACCATCATATTCATTTCTTCTCTGATTAAAGATTGTTCAGTCACCGTATTTGCAGCAACACCAAGTTTTAATTGCCCAAGAATTTTTTCTTGCGTTGAAAAATAATCTGCCGCTGTATTATATTGCTTCTGTGAATGTTCATGCTGAGCCAGACTCACATGAACCTGAGTCATAATTGCCATAGTTAGAGCCAAACGTCTTGCTTCAAGCACCTTACCTTTGGCTTTAATATTTTTCTTGGTAGAGGGTAATTTAAATATATTTAATAGATTCCAACTAACCTGAGCACCATAACTCAGCCAATTATTGTGGAATAAAAATGTATTTGTACTGTGACTTTTACCTAAATTAAGACTCAAGCCAGGCATTAAACTGAGTATAGCAGCCTTTGCTTCTTGTCTATTGATACGTTCTTCATACGATATTGTTCTTATTTCAGGTCTATTTTCTAAAGCCAATTGCACCATCATATCAGGCGAGATATCAACCTTATTCACTGCTTCTGTTCTATCTGGAATAACCAATTCAAAATTTTCACCTGGGCGTAAATTCATTAATGCGGCTAATTGAATCTTTGCTAGAGATAAATCACGTTGCAACTCTTCAAGCTCACGCTTAATACCAATTAATTCTCTTTGGTAAGTCAATGCCGTCAAAGGACGATCAATACGTTCTATTTCAATTTGTTTTGATTCTTCAATCGCTTTCGAAACACGAACAAGTAATTCCCCAAGTCTTACTATTAAGCGATCATTACTCACAGCACGCCAATACGCTGTTTTTACATCCTGAACAATTCTATTAACAACTTTTCTTTTTTCTTCTTCAGCAATAAGAACATGATCAGCAGATTGTTTCGCGCGAATATATGACAAACCAAAATCAAGTACATTCCACGTCAAACTTAAATCGTTAGTAAAAATATCCCGATCAGATGATGTTGATGATTGTAATGATTGAAGGCCTGTCAATAACGAACGACTAGATGCACCACTAAACTTATCTCGGCTGTTGTAACCTGTCTTTGCTACTAATTGGGGTAACAATTCATACTTAGATAGATCGAATTGTGTTTCTGACAGAATTTTTTCTGAAAATTCTAAATGAAAATCCAGATTATATTTAAGTGCTCTGGCAATTGATTCATAAAGCGTAATAGGACCATCAACAGCTTCCTGATTTTGAGTAACAGTAACCCTGTCCCTTTCCACCTGCTCCTCTAACTCTCCCTTTGTTAAAGAGATAGGCACAAGAGAACAGCCTGACATAAAAAGGCTTATAAAAATAATACAAAAACGGTAATTCATTATAATGATGACTCGAGAGCTAATTTTCCATTTGTTAAGAACATACCCTGTATTTTAGACAGCATATAAACCAGATAGGCTCAAGCGTCCCCCGACACTTAACTAAATACTTCTAATTATAACTTCAACCACTTAATTAATAAACGATTTTTCTATGTCTTGTGACGCATTATCGAACTTAATTGCTTCTTTTTCTATCTGATTTTCAAATAAACTGGTACCGGCAACTAATTCTTCACCAATTTCCTGTATAGATGCGATTTCTCCACTTGTCACATTTACATCGATATAACGTACTATCACTGTCTCATCACTCAGCACTACTTCTATTCTCAATTTAACATTTTCAGTACCTACAGGAGGCTCACCACTCATCAAACTACCCTTATCATCTACTCGCAACCATTCTGGTAACGGACTACCATTGATCTGAAGAATTGAAATCGAGTTTGCCGTTAAATTTGGATCACTATTTATTAGATAATCAACCTCAAGAAACAATGTTCTATCACGCAATATTGATTTAACAACTAATTCATCTTCCGTTTCAGCTTCCGTCGCACCAACACGGAGAGGAAACAAACTCAAATCAGACTCAGTTCCTTGATTCAATTCAGACAATGAAAAACTAATTGAAAACCCCTTAACACCACTAATATCCCAAAGCCCAACTCTGTCAGCAAGACCATATTCATCACTGCCAACAGGATCAGGTCTATTAGTCGCTGCCTCAACAGCATCTAATACAGCACCATTTGCAGCAAGCAAATGGTTATAACCTATGTTCCCTTGACCATCTGGTCCTCCAGGAATCCTGTCAGCATTAGTAACTTCATCATAAACAAAATCATCAGGAAGAGTTGAAGTAATTGGTGGAACAGTAGCATCCGAAACCGTAGTGGTAACATCATCATTCGCCGTATCAACAATCAGATTTTCAAAACCACCTGCTGTCGCTCCACCTGTAATCGCACCTAAGGTGACTGTAAAGTTTTCCGATCCTTCGACCAATGCATCCGCTAAGGTGGCTATATCAAAGCTACCGCTGCTTGAGCCGGCCCCGATCGTTACATTAATAACTCCGGTAAAATCTGTACCGTCAATCGCAACACCACTGTAGTTCAAAGCGACCGTTACAGCCGTTGTTGCATTAACCGCATTACCACCCGTATCTTTTATTGACACGGTATAAGTACCTGTTGTCGCTCCCTCACTCACAGTACCCGGACCAGCAATACTAATTAATGCATTATCAATCGTGTCTGTAACCGCCACATCGACCGTGTCGGTGGTAATCAAGTTCTCATAGGCGCTGCCGGCGTTCGCTGCACTGGCAACACTGAAAGTCGCGGTCGCTGCATCTGTGAACACGTCTTCGGTTTGGGCCACAAAGGTGACCGTGCCCGTGGTCGCGCCGGCTAAAATGGTAATCGTCTGACCGTTGTTTAACGTCAACACCAGGTTGCCGCCGCTCGGGGCGTTGTCAACCGTCGCGGTGACTGTGACGTTAGCCCCTTCTGCGACCGTTGCCGGACCGGTTAAGGTGACGGTGGTGTCATCAATCGTGTCGTTAATCGTGATCACCGCATTATCGGTGGTTACCAGGTTCTCAAAGTTACCGCCGGTAGCCGTGTTCACGCTCAAATTCAAGGAGCTGGGATCCACGAACACATCTTCACTGTTTGGATTGGCAAAGGTCACTGAGCCACTCGTCGCCCCGTCTAAAATCGTAATCGTTTGACTATTGCTTAATGTCAGTACCAAATCTGTGCCTATTGGCGCATTATCAACACTTGCATTCACCGTGATATTACCGCCTTCCGTCACCGTTGGATCACTCAAGGTCACTGTCGACGAATCAACATCATCTAAAATATCTACCGATTGCGAAGCAGCACTAGCATCGATAATAGCTGAACCATTGTCGATAGTTGCGCTAGTTAAAGTTGCAACAATTGTCTCGGTACCTTCGGCATACACATCGTCAATTCCAGTAAGGTCAAAAGTAAAACTTGTGCCAACGAAGGTATTGCCATCAAAAGTTAAAACGTTACCACTACGTGTAACACCTGCTGGTAAACCAGCATCGACGGCCGCTAAAAAGTTAGTGTAGTCCGTGCCACTAGTTGCCGTACCGCTTGAAGTCAACGTTACCGTAGCAGTATTACCTGCGCCTACAGATGTATTCAAAGCTAGTGTAAACGTTGTAGTCTGTGTGCCATCTTCACTGATACTGGTAGGTGTAGCGCTAATACTGAACTCAAGGTCAAATGTATCTATCGTAATTGAGTTGGCACCTTCTTCTGAGGTGCCGTCACCTGATAAACCAGGATCGATACCGGTGTTGCCTTGATCGTTAACAGTAACTGTGAAAGTCGCATCAACCGTTGGTGACCCTGCTGCGGCATAGGTAATTGTTCCTGTTCCTGCACCGGTTAAGAAATTATCAACTTGAGCAATTGTTCCGGTTATAACTACGGTTCCTGTACCACTACCGCTGGTAATAGAAACGCCGGAGTCGCCAACAGCAACAGCAATGGTGCCTTCATCAGCAGATAAAGTTAGGCTTACAGTTTGTCCTCTGTCATCGACCTCACTAACGGTAAAACCGGTGCCGTGAATACTAATTGGTGCACCGGGGTAAGCAAGTTCTGCCCCTGGGGCACCGACTATGGGTGCATCATTTACAGCAATAACATCAACGGTGGCACTAATGGCTATACCGGTCGTCTGGTTTGCTCCTGTACCGCTATCGGTAATACTTTCAATTGTTACTACGCGGTTACCGGCGGTTGGATCTTCTGCAATATTATTTTGATAACTCATGTTATCAACCACAGTTTGTATCGCTGCTTCAGTTGCGCCCGTAGTAGTTAAGGTAATGGTTGCTGTACTACCAACAACGGATACAGAATAAACATAACTACCGGTAACACCTGTGTTGCCATTAGTAAGTTGAACTGCTGTGCCATCAACATTGAGTACTTCACTTGAGCCATCACTAAGGTTGCTTACGCTGAAAGTAATCTCTTCAACAGTTCTGTTATTTACACCTGTATCAATAACGACACTATCAAATAGATCAACATTGGTATCGACATTTTCAGTGAATGTGATTCCTGCATCTGGAGTTGCTATCAAGGTTGGTGCTGTATCAATATCATAGATAGTTGTCGTCACTGAGGTAGCAGCGCCAAGTGTACTACCAGCGGTAGCACCGGAGATCGATAAGCTATAGTCTTCAGGGCCATCTGGAGCATCAACCACCGCAGCAAAATTGACTGTCAGATCAGTCATCGCGCCGGTCGGTTGAGAAAAGGTTATGCGGCTATCATCAGCAATACTTGCTGTATTATATGAGTACTGAGTAAACTCGGAAGTCGTGCCATCACTGACACCAATTGTTGCTGAGGCACCATTGGTGTTTCCACTTGCAAAGTTAACGTCTAAGTATCTGACTTCAATATTATTGGAGCCCTCGAAGAGTACTAATTGGAAGGTGCCTCTATTTCCCGCACCACCAGAGTAAGGAACGATATCGTCCCATTGAATAATCAGTACGTTGACACCTGATTCTGTTGTTTGACTAATGAAAACATCGTTACTATCGCCATCAGCCGGATTGAAATCGTCCCATAAGGCGGCAATGCCGGGTAGTGCAGCTCCACCACCACCAGCGGTAGAATTCATCAAGCCACCCGTTGAAAAATTATCATTACCGTACTCAGCGACTCCACCACCAAAAGTGGCAGTTCCATTGGAGCCAACAAATACATTTGTGTAAGTTGTACCGTAAAAATCAAAGTTAAAACCAATGGCTTGACTAGAGCTGGCATCATCAGCAAGTGGTATTATTGTTCCAGAGCCTGAGATGTCATTAAAATTTGCGCCAGTATTATTGTATGTTGCAACATAGGGATTGGAAGGCGCTGTATAGGTCAACGTATCCGTAGCCGCGTTATAAGTAAGATCAGTTCTTGCAGCAACTGCGGCTGCCATCGCTGCATCGAGAGTTGTATTGTCGACTCCTACTGTTGCTCCCAAATCAGCTGTCGATAAAGTAATCGAAACTGTCTGTCCTGCCGTCAATAATTCTGCACCATCGAGACTAATATTATAGGAAGCATTGTTACCTTCCGTAACATTGGCATCACCGGTAATAGTCCATTCAGGCGTGGTAATGACCTTGAGCTCGTTAGTTGAAGCATCATCTACAGTACTAACGCCATCCAGTGCTGTCGTTGTTATTGAAACATCATAGGTGTTTACGACCAGAGTTTGTCCGGCAGTAGCAAGATTTAATGTCCAATTACCACTGCCATCAGTGGTTAGTGCAGGATCAGTACCTAAGGTATAAGCAGTCCCATCGACAGTGACTTGAAGACCTGTCGCTGTCGCATCAGCTTCGTCCCAAGTACCAGTCAAAGTTGGTTCTGTAGTCGCAGTTACTAAAGTATCAACTGTCGGTGTCCCAAAAATATTCAATGTTGTTGTGGCAACGGGACTATTGGCATCGCCATCGTTAATTGTGAATTCGATAATACGATCGGTACCATCGACAATTGCATTAGTATTAGAAAAGGTAATTGCTTGTAAGGCTGTTTGATATTCTGCCAGCGTCGCAGTACCAGTCAAACCAATTGTTTCTCCCACTATTGTTGCCGTAATACCCAACATTGGAAATCCGGGAGCAAGTAACATGTCACCTGCTTGTGCATTAGTTAACGTTATCGTGGCAGATTCAATATTGGTGTCATCTACGTCAGTAATTGTAATATCGGTATCCACGATACTTGTCGCGGGTATGCCAGATGCAATTGGAATAATTATTTTGCTAAAATCATTTCCTGCTGCACCTGAACTGTCGTTCAAATCTAAATCTAAATCCGGTGGTTCACTGACCGGTGTTACTGTAATTGCTACTGTATCGGTATCACTTAAAGTACCGTCAGAAGAAAACACCGTTAAAGTATCCGAACCGTTGAAATTCAAATCACCCTGATAAGTCAAGGTAGCCAAGGCTGCGTTTATTTGTGCCTGAGTCCCACTTAATGTCAGTGTACTACTACCGTTAGCACCGGCACTGATAGTCGCGCCACCCGCAAGACTTACGTTCAAGTCACCATCTGTTACGGTTAATTGCGTGGTCGCCAGGTTACCGTCGACATCGTTAACACTAATGCCGGTTAGATTCAGAAGCACATCTTCATCTACGGTCTGTGCGCCTGGGACAGTGTTTACCGGTGCATCGTTGTTTCCAGTAACAATGATGTCATTGGTCTCCACTACACTGTTTGAATTAATTCCGTCGGTTACAGTCCAGGTTAACGTACGTGTGTTTTCAGTCGGGTTATCCGTGTCTGTATTCTGGTAGGTAATCGCTTCGAGTAATGCCTCGGTCTGAGCAATTGTCGCACTTGCGCCAGTTGTGGTAATCGTCAATGTGCCGGTAACCGGGTCGTAGGTGCCAGCATTAAAGCCCGCAATCGCCGCCGATGCCAATACATCTTCCGTGTTGTCGTAATTACCCGTGATTTGTACGGTAATCTGGGTAACCGTATCACTGTCTATATCGCCCAAAGTAACATCACTGTCTATTATCTTCGGCGCAACATCCGTATCTTCCACCCACGTATTGTCGTCTAAGTTGCTCAGTGTTGGTGCTGCAGTGGCCGGAGTGACATTAACGGTTACAGTGTTTGAATCGGCTGCGGTAACAGTGACGTTATCGAAAAAGACTTGTGCTAATTCTGATGCTTCAGTTGATGCGTTAACGAATGCACCCAATTGAAGAGTATGGTTTCCTGCAGCTAAGGCAATCTGGAATGTTTCGGTAACCCAGCCAGAATCATTGGCATTACCGTCTGTGAATGAGACCAAGTTAACGCCGTTACCATTATCTGCACCATTACCATAGCGAACACCGTCTATCGCTAACACTGCTTCACCATTTTCACCCGCTTCAAATGAAGCGTCATAGATCAAACGATAACTAAGAGTGACATCTACCATCGTCGCTTCGGTTAAATTAATTGTTTGAGTCCATGCACCTGAAGAAGATGCACCACCATTGTTCCCACCAACAGTAACTTCAATACCGCCGCCAGCTAAACCACCCGTAGCAGCATAGGTGCCATCTGCTGCACCAGGTAATGCAGTACCAAAGACATCATCCACATAAGTAAAGCTGCCTTCGTCAGCAGTAAAAGCATCATTAATTAATGTCGTACTAGTACCACTATAGACAGTGCCATCATTAGCGCGATAACCAAAGGTAGCGTAGCCTGTTCCACTTTCACTCGGATTAGGTGTAAATCTTAAATTAGGAATTTGTGCTGCCGTAATAACGTCACCGACTGCAACATCAACGCCACTTAATGTTAAAACACCATTGGTTTCTAAACTGGTGATCTGAATACTTGCGAGTGAATCTCCATCCGGATCAGTGAAGACACTGCTAAAGTCAGTTAAAAGAAAATCACGGGATCCATCTTGAGCAATCGTTACCGTGAAATCACCGGCGGTTGGTGCATCATTGACCGGTGTGACTGTTACAGTTGAGGTAATTAACGGGGTACTGTCATTATCATTTGCACCAGCGCTTGCACCACTGTCAGTAATACTGGCGATAACAATATCGCGCGTTGCTGTTGTGGTGCCACCTGTGTTTGGAGCCTGGCTGTTGTTTTGATAGGTAATACCATCAACTAATGTTTGGATCGCGGCTGGTGCTGAGCCAGTGGATGTAATTGTTACCGTAACATCGGTACCAATTACAGTCACTACTGCAGTACCGATGCCCGGTATCGGTGTTGAACCAGCTACTAACGGTATCGTTACACCGCCTATGGTTAAGACTTCGTCACTGCCTTCGGTGACATTGGAAACAGTAAAAACTATTTCTTCGATCGTTTGACCAGGTTCTATGGTGTCAATATTAACGCCATTAAAGACATCGACTGCACTGCCATCTTCGGTGAAGGTTGGATCAAGATCAGTTGCGGTTAATATTGGTGCGTCATCTGTTCCAGTGATAGTAATGGTAACCAATGCTGTTGCTGAATTAGTGCCATCACTGACAGTATATTGAAAGGTGTCAGTGGTTGATTCACCATTAGCTAGATAATCATACACACCGTTTGGATTATAGTCGTAACTACCATCGGCATTTTGCGTTACTTGCGCACCGGAATCGAGCGTAAATGCCGCACCTAATGTACCACTACCACCGGTTGCCGGATCAGTGACTGCAGTTACTATTAAAGTGCCTGTATTGCCTGCAACAACATCAAAATTATTCGTTACCTCAGCCTGTGTTAAGGCCGCTTCATAAAAATTGAAGGTGGCTATTTGTCCGACAAAAGGAACCGCTCCTCCTCCTCCAGCAAAACTACCACCATCAGATCTACCTAAACCAGCATCGTTACCATTAGACCAATCATTAATTACAATTCCATCGACAGCATTCGTAAGAGAACCGGCATTAATACCATTTATATAGAGTGTTAATTGATCCTCTGCCGTTGTGCCATCATTATTTGCACCTTCCAAGACAAGCACGACATGAACAAAATCTGCAGTAGCATCAATGGCAGCAATACTTCCATCGCCAGCAATGTCATCCAGATCGATAGTTAGTGTAAAAAGATTCGTACCACCCACATCATCATCGTCATAACGAACAATGATGTCGTTATTAGGTTCATCATAGATAATTGCCAAACCATCATTAAAGTCACCGGTTTCAAACAGTATCTGTTCACTAGCCGTTGTGCCGTTTGATCGAAATGTTAATTCAAATGTTGCATCTTCTTCGGTGGGATCACCGGCTAAATTTCGGAAAGAGTCAGCATTACCTCCTCCGGTTTGTAACACTGCCCCGGCACTGTCTCCCGGGTTGACACCAAAACTAAAGGCACTGGTTAATCCAGTAAAACTCGTTGTGCCAGTAATATTAGTTGCAGTGAAACTGCCAGCTGCACCAGTATCATCAAAATCCCAATGAACACCTGCTTGAGTACCACTAATGTTATCCCAATTATCATCACTGGCACCGTCATTAGATGCGTCAAATTGTAAAGTCAGATTTGATGTAATTAATGTTGGCGATTGTAGATCTGTATCGTTTGCTAATACACCTGGCGCAGCAACAGTTAGAGTTGAATCTTCATTTGTCGTGCCTGTATCATTAATAGCCGAAATTTCTGCAGAAACATTAACGGTGACGGTGACGGTATTTAGATCGCCACTGGCATCAGCAATGGTATACGTGAATGTATCGGCACCGGTAAAACCTGTGTTAGGTGTATAGGTAAAGGTACCATTTGCATTTAAGGTAACTGTTCCTCCGCCTGTAGTTGGTGCCGAATTTCCGACAAGTGCGCCACTACCGTTTACTTGGGATACTGTAATCGCAGTATTATCCGTATCATTTTGTAATACACCAACACCAGGAACAGAAATAACCAACGCTGTATTAATGGATGCAGAATACGTGTCGGCAACTGCTGTGAAATCAACGGTGAGTTCGTTAGTACTGCCATCGGAATCGATAACAGCACCACCGCCAGTAATATTTGATGCCGTAACATTGTAGGGACCATCGGTCTCGGTCAATGTTTGTGTTGAACCACTTAAAGTTAAGGTCCAGTTACCGCTGTCATCGGTTGTTAATTCAGGATCAGTGCCTAATACATAAGACACGCCATCAACAGTCACTTGTAAATTGGTATTGGTGACACTTGTTTCATCCCAAGTACCGGTGAGTGTCGGTTGTGAACTACTTGTAGTTAACGTATTGACTGTCGGTGTACCCAGCACATCTATGGTCGCCGTTGCTACAGGGCTATCGATATCGCCGTTATTAATCGTGAATTCAATGACACGATCAGTGCCATCTAATACGGTATCGGTAGTTGAATAAGTAATCGATGCCAGCGCTGTTTGATAGTTTGCAAAACTAGAAGCACCGGTGAATGTTATTGCTGATGTGCCATTACCAACTACTGTAATCCCATTACCCGTTATTGTAACTAAATCTGCTGGGCTAATGGTTAACACATCAGCACCAATAGGGTTGGTTAATGTAATCGCTGCACTTTGCATATCCGTTTCTAATGGATCGGAATCAGTGATAGTAATATCTGCTGTATCAACTATTGGAATACCGCTAGCATTATCACTAACGTTATAGGGATTAGTATTGACATAATCCAGATCGGTTGCACCAGAACTGTCATCCAAATCGAGATCGAGTATTGGGACACTTAAAGTGACGGGGGAAGCAAATGTTACTTCGTCAAAAGAGATAGAGCTTAAACGATCTGGGGTTCCTCCTGTGCCAGCCGACCCAGTAATTGTTTTTAACTCTACCGTAAAAATGCTGGCTTGTTGCACTTCAAAAGTTGCGGCATATTGTTCTGCAGCGACCGTGCCACCAGGTAGTGGCAGTGGTGGTGTTATTCCAGGGTTAAAATTAGTTGAGTCCGTCTGTTCTAGTTCAATCGTTATTTCCCCATTTTGATAGGTTAACGATGTATTCAGTGTTGTTGTGGCGTTTTGTACAACAGACACAACAGGCGCAGTAACGGAAACAGATTCGCGAACAGAATTGGCAGCACTATTACCATCGATATCAATCGGTGTTACAAAAGAATCGACAACCAGCGAATTTGCCGTGCCTGCAGCAAAATATTGAACTGTAAATGTTGCCGTCCATTCCTGATTTGCTCCGGCTCCGGCAGGACCGCTTAGACTAGGCTGCCAGGCTGCAGCAATTCCATTGACAGTATCATCAATAGTGACAAGTGATGGTAAAGTAGCACCACCACCAGAAAGATCATTTCCTGCGCTATCTGTCCACGTATAACCTACGATAGTGACTACAGCATCAACCGCGTTGGCACCATCGACATTTTGAAAAAGATATTGATCATCGATCGAAAAGTCGTTCGTACCATCGGACGTAGAACCATAAATATCATCTGTAGGCGTGCCATTAGCGCCATCTATAAATTGGACCCCGGTAAATGATAGTGGGATTGGCGCAAGTAGGCCTTCCCAAGCTTCTGAACTCAACGTAACAGTACCAATATCACCGGATATAAATTCCAGATCCCAATCACCCCCCAATGACTCAGCGCCGGTTAAATCATCTGATGCGGCCACATCAGCACCGGTTATCTCAGCAAGTGCGCTTGCTGCCGCTTCGCCTTTCTCACCTTCAGCAAAATTACAGCCGTAGATCAGAATATCGGCTGTCTCGTTGAATGCCGCTGATATGGTTTGTAATTCATCTGCATACTCGCCTTGCATGGATTCCTGCGTGAGGGTGGCATTCCCTAACCTGAGTTCTCCCGCATCACCATGAGAAATAATGTGGATGGCATCAATATCCGTTCTACCTTCCATAAAACTGGCAATTTGCTCGAGACCATCCGAATTTTCATCGATAAATATCACTTCGGCATCGCTGCTGATGCCGGCTATCAAGGTTTGATAATCTTCAACACCTTTGTCAACAAAGATGATTTCATTACGTCCAGCAGGAGGAACGAAGTCAGTTAGGGCGACTATGAGTTCGTCAGAGTCTCCATTGTCCTGATTAACTACTTGAGCCTGAAGATTTTCAGGAGTGAGTGCCTGATCTGCCTGGTCTTGTGCAACATCATCTGCAGCGACTTCAGCTCCGGTAGCAACACCGGCAGCATCAAACATGATCCGCGGTTCAAGCGCCTGGAGCGAATCAGAAACGCTCATTTTCTGAGGACCGTAACTATCATGCGCGCCATCATAAAAAAGCTTGGAGCGATTCTGCTTTAGGTGTTGAATTCTTTGTTTTATAAAATTAAGCACTTCACTCTCCCGTTTAACATCTCTATAGCAAATTCCAAACTTGCCCTGTCTTTGGCTAAATTCTATAAATAGCGCAATTTCTATTCCTAAATTACTTAGAATTATAAAATAAACTCTTTTAAATCAATTAACTGTGATGGAAGTCACACCCTGTCTTATGATTGGTAATATAATTCAAATCTATCTAGCTTTATTGAGGGAAAACTTCCTGTTTTCTTCATTTTTTTATTACTTTTTATTCTAAAAAAGTAATAACATAGCAAAATTAAGCATACAAAAGACTTATTCGTCTCTAAATTGAGACACAATAATAACCTATACGCCATTCGTTTTATATCGGCAAATTAAAAATATATTTTAGTTTATTTTGGCTAATATCAAGATGAGAAATTATAATTCAATTTCTAAAATCAATTAGTGTAAAAAATATATTAAAATCAACAACTTAATCTTTTGTTTATTACTTTCATTTATAATTTCACACTACAACACTGTATCACGGTTAAAATTGCTTCGTCAGGATATCGGGAAAGACAAATAGTTGATTAACATAAAGAAATAGCTGTCTTTTGCTCTGCTCTCTGGCAAAGATAACATTATAGATAGATGTTATTGCTTAGCCTGAAAATGTATCAATCAATACTGCCAAGCAACATTCTTAAATCGTTTTATTTAAAGGCCAGATTACGATTGTTATAGAAAGGCAAACAAAAATCGTAGTGTAGATATTATTGTTAATTTAAGATCACTACTATCGAATCAGAAATAAATAATTAATTAACATTTATTGTTTTTATTAAACGCCAGTTATCGCGTTGTATATGGACATACCATTTACCCTGAACTAAAGCTGATAAGTTTCCACGATAAGTATTATCCTCGGTTAATATCATCTTTACTTCTTTGTCGAAACCTGGGCGTGTTGCATTTAGAAAAGAGACAGACAAATTTTCCGAGTATTCAAAGTTTGGCGCGGCAGTGAGCACCATGACTACTTCTTCAAGTTCCTGATCTAGATTGATACTGGCATTTAATTGATAATCGAGTGCGTTTTGATCTCGCTCAAGCGTACGATTTATTTCCAGACCTTTCTTGTAATAGTCATCGACAACAAGACCATCATTTGATTGCACCGCCAGGATGGCCATCAAAACACTACCAAACACCGCGAGCATAGGAAAAAATATTATCATCCAGACATAAAATTCTTTGTGCCATGGTCTACTATTTTCATGATTATCTATTGTTTTCATTCTATTGGTCCTAAAAATTTCCCCGTCTGTACAATTGACAAATTATCACTGTCCGGCACAGAGAGTGTAAAACGTAATTTCGTGCTCCGTCCAGTCAAATTTTCTTCTTTGGCACGTATACGAATAGGCAAATCAAAAACCGTACCTGCTTCAACAAAAATATTTTCTTTATCGATTAATAATATCAGATCATCAATGCCTTCTACTTTAACTTCAAATACATAATCTTCTTCAGACTTATTTATTAATTTCAATGTATAAATATTTTCTATAAGCCCGGATGTTTCCCGATAAAGCTGGTTTCGATCGCGAATGATATTCAAGTCTATTGATGTACGTTGACTTAAGGTAAAGAGAAAAAGCGCCGACAATAATGAAAGCAAAACCATATAAATAATAATACGAGCCCTGAGTATTCGAGTAGGTTTGCCACTTATTGCATTTTCTGTTGTGTAACGAATTAACCCTTTTGGGTACTTCATCTTATCCATCACGTCGTCACATACATCAATACATGCTGAACAACCGATACATTCATATTGCAATCCATCACGTATATCGATGCCTGTCGGACAGACCTGAATACACATAGTGCAGTTAATACAGTCTCCTAATCCTTTTTCTTTATAATCAGTACCCGGACGTCTTGTACCTCGAGATTCACCACGTTTTTCATCGTATGAAATAACCAAGGTATCCTTGTCAAACATCGCACTTTGGAAACGCGCATAGGGACACATGTATTTACATACCTGTTCACGCATCCAGCCTGCATTGACATAAGTTGCAAAGGTGAAGAAAAAAATCCAGATCATTTCCCAATTGCCCAATTGCAAGGAAAAAAGTTTATGAGTTAATTCTTTTTCAGAAGAAAAATAAGCAACAAATGTCACTGCTGTTGCACCGGCAATTAATATCCATAAAAGGTGCTTTATAGATTTACGCAAGATTTTGTCTATTGATAATTCAGCTTTATCCAGCTTCATTTGCCGAATTCTGGAACCCTCTACTTTCCTTTCTATCCATAAGTAAACCTCTGTCCACACCGTCTGTGGGCAGGCAAAACCACACCATAATCGACCGGCTAATGCTGTGAAGAAAAACAGAGCCATCGCTGCGAGTATTAACAAGAAAGCCAATAGTAGAAAATCCTGCGGCCAGAAAGTCATCCAGAACACATGAAACTTACGTGCCGGCAAATCAAAAAGAATGACTTGTCGATCATCCCATTGTATCCACGGCATGATGAAATACAAACCTAATAGCACAACGACAGAAGCGTTTCTCAGGAACGCAAATCGACCATGCACTTCACGTGGGTAAATTTTTTCATATTTTTCATAAAGCGACTGCTCGATACTTTCAGTAGTCGAGTTTGTTGAGGAAGAATCTAAATCAGGCGCATCCATTTTTAATTTAAACTGAAACCTCCAGTCTAAGATTCCTGATCAGTTTGGTGATCTGGTTCTTTGCTAGGGTAGATGAAAAAAACAGCTAATAAACTGGATGTTGATGTTAATAGCCAAAAAAGAATAAAACCGATTGAGTAGGCTGCAGTACGACTGACCTCGGGAAAGTCGACACAATATTTTAATTCTAAAGGGTCAATTACTGAGAAGAAAAAACCGGTGGCTATGCCTGCCATCAGAAAGGAGAGCCATAAAACCGTTATTATCCTCTGCGTTACAGAGATGGTTCCAATCTGAGCCCAGACCGCCATCTAGTCCTATTCCTGATTAGACAAGCTATAGATGTATGCTGCCAGAACATGCACTTTTTCTTCGCCTAAGAACTCCTTATGCGGAGGCATCTCTCCGCTTCTTCCTATTTTAATCGACTCCATGATTTTCTTTTGAGACCCACCATACAACCAGATATCGTCGGTCAAGTTTGGCGCGCCAAACATAGGATTTCCTTTGCCTTCTGTCCCATGACAAACCACACAATTTTTATTGAATATTTCACTGCCTAATGATGCATGTGTGCTATCGACCTGACGACCAGCTAGTTGTTCAACATGACTAGCAACATTAAAAACATCTTCATTACTAAGCATTCCGCCCCATGGCGGCATTGCACCATTGCGTCCATTCATAATCGATGTTTTGATTGCTTCAGGTTCACCACCATATAGCCAGTCATCATCCCTCAAATTTGGATAACCTCTGGCACCTCGCGCATCAGAACCATGACAGATGGTACAATAACTGGCATAGAGGCGTTCACCCACTTTTAATGCGGCATCATCTTTGGAAAGTTCGGTAAGATCTGTATTTTTGAATTTCTCATACAATGGACCATACTTGTTTTTTGCTGCCTGTATTTCTTCTTCTAATTGATTTACCTGAGACCAACCTAAAATGCCAGGGAATGATCCCAAACCAGGATAAAAAACGAGATAGCCTGCACCCCATATAATGGTAAATATAAACGAGTAATACCACCATCGAGGTAAAGGCGTATTTAATTCTTTAAGATCCTCATCCCATACATGACCGGTCGAATCTGTTTCATCCCCTTCCTTTCTCGTTGAGAATTTAACCAGAAATATAAAAAGAAAAATAATGCTTACGATTGTGGTTATGCTAATAAACCATGTCCAAAACCCACTTGTAAAATCAGCCATGGTTATTCTCTCCTGATTCTTTTTCTATTAAAGGTTCATCAGTCTCTTCAAACGGAATTCGTGCTGCATCATCAAACTGCTCCTTATCTTCCCGAAGCACCCAGATAACTATTCCTATAAAAACGACTGCCACCAAAACTGTCCACATTGAAAATAGTAATCCCATATTAACGTCTCGTTTTAACAGATGTGCCTAGTATTTGAAGATAAGCAATCATTGCATCCATCTCGGTTTTGCCTTCTATAGCTGCAGGTGCATTTTCTATTTCTTCATCAGTATAGGGCGCACCTAATGTACGCAGGACAGTCAGCTTCTTTTTGATAACCCCTGTATCAAGCATATTGGTTTCAAACCACGGATAACCTGGCATGATCGATTCGGGCACAACGTCGCGTGGATTAATTAAATGAACACGATGCCATTCATCACTGTAGCGCCCGCCGACACGATGCAAGTCTGGTCCGGTACGTTTTGAACCCCATTGAAACGGCCGGTCATAGACAAACTCACCCGCCAGAGAGTAATGACCATAACGCTCAACCTCAGCACGAAACGGTCGGATCATTTGCGAGTGACAAAGATAGCATCCTTCCCGTACATAAACATCACGTCCGGATAACTCTAATGCAGTATACGGCTTTAGTCCTTCTACTGGCTCCGTAGTTGACTCCATAAAAAACAAGGGAATGATTTGTACAATGCCGCCGACACTAATCGTTAAAATGATTAATATCATCATTAATCCAATGTTCTTTTCTATATCAGTATGTTGTAACGCCATCTTAATTCTCCTTAATGTGCGCCAACAGGCTCAGGAATAGCAGCAGTCACCGGTTTGGCACCAGCAACTGTTTTCCAGAGATTATAGGCCATGACTATCATTCCTGAAAAGAATAATACTCCTCCCAGCAAACGTATAACGTAGAAAGGATGCATAGCTTCCACTGACTCAATAAAGCTGTATGTCAATGTGCCATCGTCATTCACTGCACGCCACATCAAACCTTGCATGATACCGGCTACCCACATTGCTACAATATAAAGGACAATACCGATAGTAGACACCCAGAAATGAACTTCGATTAATTTGACACTGTATATCGCACGTCCATATAAACGTGGGAATAAATCATACATACAAGCCAGACTGACTAATGCAACCCATCCCAACGCTCCGGAATGAACATGTCCAATCGTCCAGTCTGTGTAGTGCGATAGTGCATTGACGGTTTTTATAGCCATCATCGGACCTTCAAACGTAGACATACCGTAAAACGATAAAGAAACAATTAACATGCGTAACACGGGATCAGTACGCAATTTATGCCAGGCACCTGATAAGGTCATCATGCCGTTAATCATGCCGCCCCACGATGGCGCCAATAATATGATAGACAAAACCATTCCCAATGATTGTGTCCATTCAGGCAAAGCCGTGTAATGCAGATGATGTGGTCCGGCCCAGACGTAGGTAAATGTCAATGCCCAGAAATGAACAATAGAAAGCCGATAAGAATAGATTGGTCGTTCTGCTCGCTTGGGAATAAAATAATACATCATGCCAAGAAAACCAGATGTCAGAAAAAAGCCAACAGCATTATGTCCATACCACCATTGCACCATGGCATCTTGTACACCAGCATAAACAGAATAGGATTTCGTTAAACTAACAGGAATAACCAGACTATTAAAAATATGTAGCATTGCAATAGTCAGTATAAATGCTGCGAAAAACCAGTTAGCTACATAGATATGCTTTATTTTCCGTCGCATGATGGTGCCAAAAAAGACGACGGCATAAGAGATCCACACTACCGCAATCAGGATATCAATTGGCCATTCCAGTTCTGCGTATTCTTTTGATTGAGTGATACCCAGAGGAAGTGTAATTGCCGCAGAAACAATGACAGTTTGCCAACCCCAAAAGGTAAATGCCGCCAATTTGTCATTATATAAACGCACATGACACGTTCTTTGCACAATATAATACGATGTTGCAAATAATGCCGAGCCACCAAAAGCGAAGATCACCGCATTCGTATGCAAAGGACGTAAGCGTCCAAATGTTAACCAGGGAATATCAAAATTCAACGCAGGCCATGCTAATTGTGCAGCAATTATGACACCGACCAGCATTCCAACAATGCCCCAGACAATTGTCATGATTGCAAACTGACGAACCACCTTATAGTTATATGTCTGCGCTTCAGCCATGAGTCCCCCTAATAGCTCGAATTTATTTAACGATCAATTTATTATATGAGTGTAACGAAAATTCTAGTAATACTACAACTAGAAATGGATAATGAAGCCCAGATTACCAGTTAATGCAAT
>CAYTIZ010000001.1:0-11765 GCA_964437885.1 uncultured Enterobacteriaceae bacterium | reverse complement strand
AATGCAATACGGATTTCGGCAGCAACCAAATCTATTTCTCCACCAAAAAGCCCAGATTGCTGAGGATTCATATTCTGATGCAGGTAGATAGTTCTGAGTTCAGTTGTAATATACGGGGTTTCATTAAATAACGGATTGGAAATAGCGGGAACATACTTATGCTCTCCCTTTACAGATTGAACCATCCCAATCGAATTCAAACGCAGTTGTCGAACCAACTAAAGCAAATGTAATTCCAAATACCAATAGTATTTTTTGTACGTACTGCATCAATAATCTCCCCATTAAATAAGATTTTTTTTTGAAAAAAATCTTAGTCCGCATTTTTCTAAAATGCGTTATATATTTACTACACTGACATACTCTCTTTACAAAGCTTCTTCCAAGTGCAGAACTATAAAGTTAACCATATGCCATGAAATTCGTACTAATCCGCACGTTAATTGATATATGTCAATTTTATATAATATTTCATATTGCGATGTAATAAAAATTGATTTAAATCAATTTTTATTACTCTTTTTCATATATTTTTTTTGGGATCGATGATGACTAGCTCAAAGTTAAACAAATCTAACACTTGCAAGACAGAGGTGGGTTGCAATAACTGCAGTCTGTTCGGCATATTGCGGTTGATAGGAAACTTCCTCGAAGAAGAACCGGAAATAGTAGAACGAATTCTTCGTCGCAAAGAGCCGGTAAGTAAGGGAGAAACTTTATTTCAAACCGGCGACACTTTTCGGGCAGTGTATGCAGTCAAGAAAGGAGCCTTCAAGTCCTTCACTTGGTTAGGTGATGGCAAAGAACAGGTTATAGGATTTCATTTCCCGGGAGAGTTACTGGGCCTCGATTCGGTTCGTTCTCCCAACTACAATTATACCGCAATAGCACTAGAACAGAGCAACGTGTGCCAACTCCAGTTCGATGATCTGGATCTGTTGGGCACTCGTCTCCCTCAGTTTCAGGAACAGCTCATCCATATATTAAGTAATCAAATCCTGATGGATCAGAAACAATGTTTGGTAATGAGCCGACAACTAGCAGAAGAACGTCTCTCTGCTTTTCTGATCAATCTTTCTAATCGCTACAAGTTACATGGCTTACCTCACATGGAATTCCGCATTGCTATGTCCCGACAAGATATTGCCAGTTATCTGGGGTTGGCTCTAGAATCGATAAGTCGCTTATTTACACATTTCCAAGAGCAAGGTTTACTCAAGGCTAGTGGTAAACAGGTCATATTGACGAACCTTCCAGCAATGGAGGCACTGATCCAAACTCAGAAGACAAACTGTTAGATTTTAAGGAACAGATACCTGACTCCCATGTTTTGCGATAGATGTATGATTTGGGCAAAATTCTAATTCCTGTTCAGAAACTACAGGTTTACTCAAAATACGATCACATTCAGAAGTTTGTACGCAGTCCCCACAATTACTTATCTGCTTTTCAACTTCGCTAATTGACTGACTATGCAACAATTGATTAGCGCTAGTACCATGCTTTATAAGCATTTTTCCGAAGCGTAATTTAGAAATTTTCTCTATGTATGGGACGCGAAAATACTGTCCAATCTGGAAATTTTTTATTATGGCAATGACTAACCACACAGCCGTCACAACTATTCCTATACCCAGAACAGCTAGTAATAAAATCGATAAAAAATTCACTTAAAACGTTCTCACGACATAGTTTTATATTTTTTGGCATTATCCATAAAAAAAATCAGTCAAACTTGATCTAGATCAAGTAATGCTGCATCGCAGTAACTGTTTGAGTTTTTCAGTTGTTAATTAGATAGAATGACGCGCATGTCTGAAAATTGTTTTCACTGTGGTGAACCCATACCTGATGGACTTGATTTGCTTGTTGAAATAGATAATCAAACACAAGTCATGTGTTGCTTTGGATGCGAAGCTGTCGCCAAACAGCTTATTGAATTTGGATTAACCAATTATTATCGACACCGAACTACGCTGCCGAAAAAGCCGGAATCACTGGTTCCCGAAGCCTTAAAAAAACTGACTGCTTTCAATGATCCGCAAATTCAATCTGAATTTGTCAGTAATAATGATGATTCTTCTAAAGAGGCCAAGTTAATTATCGAAGGTATTAGTTGTCCTGCCTGTGTCTGGCTCATCGAATCTCGACTTGCAAAATTAAAGGGTGTTAAACAAGTTAGTGTCAATTACTCAACACAACGATGTCGCATCGTCTGGCAAGAAGATGAAATTCATTTAAGCGAAATTCTCACTGCTATTACTCAACTCGGATATAACGCCTTACCCTATAATCATAAACAACGGGAATTGATTTATGAAAATGAACGCAAAACACAATTATTAAGACTTGGCATTGCCGGTCTGTTTGGTATGCAAGTAATGATGATTGCGATTGCGCTTTATTTTGGCGACGTCTCAGGCATAGAAAAACAATATCGCATTTTCTTTTACTGGATTAGTTTGTTACTGAGCTTGCCTGTATTGTTATTTTCAGGACAACCCCTATTCGCAGGTGCACTTCGAGATATAAAAAATAAGCGGCCTGGCATGGATATACCCATAGCGCTTGGATTATCGATCGCATTTTGCAGCAGTTTGTGGTCAACACTGCAACAAAGTGGACACGTTTATTATGACTCTATTGTTATGTTTATCTTTTTTATACTTGGCGGTCGTTATTTTGAATTCATGAGTCGAAAAAAATCGACGGCTTATCTGGATAAGGCCTCATCAATATTGCCACTTTATACCACTCGGATTAATGCCAACGGCGAAAAAGAAAATATTGCATTAAGCAAGCTATCAGTCTCAGACAATATATTAGTAAAACCTGGAGAAGTGATACCTATAGACGGTGTGGTTTATGAAGGACACTCATCAGTTAATGAATCTATCATCACTGGCGAGAGTCTGCCTATCACAAAATATCCTGGAACAAATGTCATTGGTGGTAGTACGAATAATGAATCACCTTTATTTATTGAAATTAAAAACATCGGTGAACACACCATTCTTTCTCATATATCCCGAATCATAGATAAAGCAAGTAGTAATAAGCCTGCAACAGTACAGTTAGCGAATAAAATTGTATCCGGCTTTATCAGCGCTTTACTTGTAATTACATGTTTGGTCGCACTTTATTGGTACCATGTTGATCAAACTCAATGGCTGGAAATAACAATCGCCGTATTGGTCGTAAGCTGTCCTTGCGCATTATCCTTGGCAACACCGACAGCGATGTCTTCAGCAGCATCAACATTCATGCAAAATGGTATAGCCTTAATTAATAATGATGCTATAGAAAAAATCGCCAAATCAAATTGCTTCGTTTTTGATAAGACCGGAACCTTAACTAAAGGCGAACTGGAATTAGTGCATATTAATATCTTCAATACAAACTTCAATGAAGATTCTGTATTAAACATTGCTTCTGCTCTTGAATCTGCCTCAGAACATCCATTGGCAAAAGCAATAGACAAAGCTGCAAGAAACAGTGAAACCACAAGCGCAAATAATATAAAAAATTATCCTGGACAGGGCATAAGTGGGTTTATCAATGAACAATGGTTCATTGGTACACAACAATTCATTAAAGAACATTGTTTCGAAAACACCTTCGACCAACAAACTTCAACTCACTCTTTGAGAAAAATATTTTTGGCGAATTCTGAATCCGTAATCGCTGTTTTTTATTTTAATGATGAACTACGTGGTAGCAGTCAAAACTTGATTAGCTATTTAAAAAGACAGGGAAAGAAAATTATACTCATGAGCGGCGACCATGATTCTATTGTTAAACAGATTGCTAACAAACTCAGTATCGATGAATACCAAGCAGAGCTTAAACCGGAAGATAAATTAAATAATATTGCCAAGCTACAACAACAGGGCTATCAAGTATGTATGGTAGGCGACGGCATAAATGATGCGCCCGCTTTCGCCCAGGCTGATGTCGCTATTGCCATGACAGAAGCAAGCGACATAACTAAACTGAATGCAGATATGTTACTCTTAAATAACAAAATCGACACGCTCAAAACGATGTTAAAAATAGTGCTTAAAACAAACCGAACCATTCGTATTAATTTTATCTGGGCGTTAGCTTATAACCTGACAGCCTTACCTTTTGCTATGATGGGATACATCGCACCATGGATGGCAGCACTCGGCATGTCCTTAAGTTCATTGATTGTTGTGATTAATGCCAGCAAAATAACCACTACTGATTATTCCTAAAATCGACTGTTATGGAAATTATTTTCTTATTAATTATTATTTCGTTAGTATTCATCAGCTTACTGGCAGGCGCTTTATATTGGGCTATAAAATCAGGTCAATTTGATGATATGGAAGGCCATGGACATCAAATCTTGATGGATGATGATGAAAATATAGAAGAAGATAATGAAACTCCTTCCTGAAAGTCAGTTATGTAGGTTATTAAGAAAGTATTATCTATTCCAGTTACATTATTACCGAACGTTTGGTTGCTCATATAAAATTTATTCGGAGTAATAATTTTAGTTGTGCTCTGCTTGTGCTATGTTCCTCACATTATTTGATCTATCTAAAAGCTCATCAAAAGCCAATGGTTTACCAATACCAAAACCCTGAACATAGTTAACTCCCATTGCTTTTAACATTCCTTTGGTTTCATCTTTTTCCACAAATTCGGCAATGGTTTGCATGCCCATTACCTGGCCAATTTCGTTAATTGATTTCACCATCGCATAGTCTATAGGGTCATCAGCAATGTCTTTGACAAACATACCGTCAATTTTTAGATAATCTACTGATAGATTCTTCAAGTATGCAAATGAAGATAAGCCACTGCCAAAATCATCCAGGGCAAACTGACAGCCATATTGCCTAAGTTCGATTATAAATGAATCCGCTATACCTAAATTTGATATAGCAGCAGTTTCAGTGATCTCAAAACAAATCTTTTTACCATCAATTCCTGATTCTTGAAGTTGCGTGATAACGAAATTCAAAAACGTCTCATCAGTAAATGACTGACCGGATAGATTAATAGAAATAAAATTAACCTGCTTAAAAAAAGCAGGATTTTTTATTAATGATCTGAATGCCTGCTTTATAACCCAGCAGTCCAGTTTCGTTATCAAATTATAACGTTCAGCGGCAGGCAGAAACTCACCCGGTAGAATAATATTGCCTTTATCATCTTTCATTCTGATCAGAAGTTCATAATGTACATCATCATGGTTATCAAGCGGCATAATAGTCTGTGCATAGAGACAGAAAAGATCTTCTTTAAGGGCTTGATTAATACGTTCTACCCATTGCATATCTCCATGGTGCCGAATAGTCTCTGAATCACCCGCATGATATACGTGGGTACGATTACGACCATGTTCCTTAGCCATATAACAAGCTATATCCGCATCACGTAGTAACGTTGTTAGATTTTGAGTTGACTCTGTAATAGAGACTAAACCTATGCTGACACTGAGTATAAAGTTATGTCCTTCCCACGAAAACCGATAGTCTTGAATCGTTTTTTGTATTGTTTTTGCTACTCGGCAAGCCTGCTCAATGGAGCACTGTTCCATCAATAAACCAAACTCATCTCCCCCCAATCTAGCAAGAGTATCGTTCTTACGTACCTTTTTCTGCAAAATTATCGAAAGTTCATGCAGTAGTTTATCTCCAGCTGCATGACCACAGGTATCATTCACCACCTTAAATTGATCAAGATCCATAAAACACAGCACATGTTCTGTTACGTCTTGTTTAATTGTTGTGAGCAACTGGCCTGTACGTCGTTCAAACTCACTACGATTGATAAGTCCCGTTAAACTATCATGACTAGCTTGATAGTTAAGCTTTTCGTTTAATTCATATTCAGCATGTTTGATCGCACTAATGTCCGTATCTGTTCCAATCATACGTAACGGCTTTCCTTCCGTATCCCATTTTACAATACGCCCTTGAGATAAATTGTATCGGTATTCACCAGATTGTTTTCTTATTCTATTTTCACAGATATAGGTTTCTGCTTTATTGTCAAAATGCTTTTTGACTCGATCGACAGTACCTTCCTCATCATCTGGATGTAATATCCGTTTCCAAAACATTATGTTCCCGTCAATTTTATCGGCTTCGTAGCCTAACGAATGACACCACTTATCACTGAATATGACCTCGCCGGTTTTTATATTCCAATCCCAAACACCATCACCGGTTGCATCCAGTGCAAGTTGCAATCGTTCCTCACTTTCTTTTAATAATAATTCCGACTGTTTGCGTTTGGTGATGTCTGAAGAAACTCCCAACAATTGGTGAACAACACCATTTTCATCGGCCAATGGCTTTTTGATGGTTTGTGACCAGCGTCTTTCACCTTTAGCTGTGGTAACTACTTCCTCTGAGATAAATTTTTCCTTATGACCATCGATAACTTCCATGTCGTCTTTATGAAAACTCTCAATCTCTTCTTTGTTAGAATTGAAATCAGCATCTGATTTCCCGATCAGATTCTCTACAGTCGTGCCATAAGCGACAGCAACAGCCTTATTAGCTAAGACAAAGCGACTTTCACGGTTTTTGACAAAAATAAAATTTGGATCAGTATCGATTATGCGTTGCAGGAAAGCCTTCTGTTGCATGACTTCCTTCTCTGCCTGCTTGCGACCAGACGCATCGTTACTGATGATATGAATCCCCCTGATATTACCTTCTTCATCTATATCAGGTGTGTAGTGAACATTAAATAAATATGAAGGTTCGTCAGGAGCCTGCTTCCATTCAAATTCAAACTCTTGTTCTTCTCCTGACAAAGCCTTATCCAGATAAGGCTTTATCTTTTGATAAATATCCTTACCCACAACATCCTTGATATGTGGCTTATCAATATCCGCTGTCTTGGTACCTAGATAATTCCTGAAAGAGAAATTATTGAATTCATATTCTTCATCACAATTAAGGTAGGAAATAACTGTCGAATATAGTGATTTGACGTTGTCGGAATTGGATTGTTTGTTTTTGTCATTCATTACTTTCTATTACATTGCGTCCTTTCGTAACTGAGATTGTAAGGAGAAGGGAATCTCTATAATTGTAGTTCAGGAGTAACCATAATATTTCCGGATCGATTTTTAACTTCCAGAAAGTGTGAACTGCATCACACTAATTATTGTGCATTTAATGTATAGCTTGAATGGAAAAAATTTCATTTTCCCTATTGGCATGAATGCCCGGATAGTGTCGCAGTAGCGCGACAAGACGCTAAATTAACTTGCTGTTTTCAAGTTTTTTAGCGATTAATTTATATCGTATATGAACATTAATGATGTTGATGTAACGACGTTTCTGATGAACCATGATCATGGTGTTGTGAAAAATATATTGTCGATGCAGGTAGGCTAATCGCGATCAGTATCATCAGTATTGCTGTTATTATTTTTAAATTGTTATTTTCTTTTATGCGGTTTAGGTAATCGGAAAAATAACCCGCTGTTAACATCCCGGGAAGTGTGCCTAATCCAAAAAACAACATCGTCATCATTCCGTCAAATGCTGTCCCTGCACTTAAACTTAACAACAAAGCAGAATAAACCAGACCACACGGTAACCAACCCCAAAACATGCCCAATAAAAATGCACGACTTAAAGAAGTAACCGGATAAAAACATTTTCCCAGTGGTTGAATGTGTTTCCAGATATTCATGCCAATGGATTCAGTAAATTTTTTAAAGGGCAAGACGCCAAGAATATTTAGTGCCAACCCGATTAATACTAGCGCGGCAATGCTTTGTAAAATTAAATGCGCATTCAAACTTTGAGATAAATTAGCAATTTGTAACCCTAACAAGCCACTAAACAAACCGGCAATTGAGTAGCTACTTATGCGACCAAAATTATAGGCGAGACTACGATTAAATACTTTCAGTTTATTTTTCTGTTCAGCTTCTGGTGAAGCAAACATCATTGCTGTCAAAATTCCTCCGCACATGCCGACACAATGTACGGTACTAAATAAACCAAGATTAAATGCGATAATTAATATGACAAGCATGAGGCAGATTTAATAACTCACACAAATGATTAGCTTTGATGTTATCAATCAGGCTACTGAGTTTTTATCTTTTTCTGAAAATCCATAGCAAATTGCATGCAGTGTTGGCAAGTCTTTCAGGGAAATTGTTTTTTTGTCTATTTTCATAAGACCATTACGCTGAAATTTTGTAAATATACGACTCACTGTTTCTATTGTTAAACCAAGATAGTTTCCAATATCCTGGCGGGACATCGACAGATTATATTCTTTGGCCGAATAACCCAGCTTGTGAAATCGAGAAGAAAGGCTGATTAAAAATGTCGCGATACGCTCTTCTGCGCTACGTTTATTAATAGTTAGTAATAATTTATTTTCCTTTGATATTTCACGGCTCATTAAACGAAACATTTGATCCTGAAGAGTAGGTACTTTGCCACACATTTCATTGATTTTATCGTAGGGAATTGAACAAACAGTTGTCGTTTCAAGGGCGACAGCAGAGCAGGAATGTTTGTGTCGTTCTATTCCATCAAAACCAAGCATTTCCCCGGGAAAATAAAAACCGATAATTTGTTCTTCCCCTAATTCATTAAGGATGTAAACTTTTACAGAGCCTGAGCGCACAGCATAAAACGCCTGAAAAGGATCATCGGCACGAAAGATATGCTTACCCTTGTATATTGGACGAGAACCCTTGACAACATGCTCAAGCTTTTCCATATCTTCAGAATTTAAACCGCGAGGAAGACAGAGTTCATGCAAATTACAATGCGAACAAGTTGCCTTGATTTTGGAAAAATCAATAATTTGCTCTATTTTGCTCAAATGGAAGACCTTAAATAAATTGACTATGCTCAATATTCTAATCCTATCCTATGTAATCTGGATATTCTTAGCAAATGTTAATCAAAATAGAGTGCATACCCACCCAAAAATAATAGAAAGACCTGAAAAAGATAACTTCGAAAGCCTAAATTTCCATAAATACAAAAATCCACTGACAAACTGATTGGACGAGTGGAAAAATCAGCATTACATGAACATTTAAGAAGGCAATCCGATTGGGTAATAATCAATCAAAATGCGACAGTACGGAGGATTCGTGCAAGAATTACACCCATATAATCACCATTGAAGGATTATGTAATATGACACGTCCAATCCAAACACTACTATGGATGAGCCTCTTCACCGTTATGATTGCCACTGGTGCACTATTTCTGGCCGAACCTTTACATTACGCTTATTCATCCAATATTATTTTTAACGCCGTTATCCTCGGTGTACTGCTTATCGGTATCGCGATAAATTTTCGCCAGGTCTTTCAACTCTATCCAGAAATAGCCTGGATAAAACACTATCAATCCAATGCAACGACAGTGATTACGGCGCAACCCAAACTACTCTCGTCGATGGCACGACTACTGGAAGGGAAGGAAGATCTCACCCTCTCGACAAGTTCGATGCACACAATTCTTGATTCTATCCGCACCCGTATTGAGGATTCTCGTGACTTGTCGCGATACATGATCAGCGTACTGGTATTTCTTGGTCTACTCGGCACCTTTTGGGGTCTGATGTCGACAGTCAGTGCTGTCGGAAACCTTATCAGTGGCATGTCGGTTGAGGCCAGTAGTGGTGAAGCTATATTTGAATCCCTGAAGAATAGTTTGGCTGAGCCACTATCCGGCATGGGGATCGCATTTTCATCATCTCTATTTGGGCTGTCTGGATCATTGGTAGTTGGCTTTCTTGATCTACAGGCAGGTCACGCGCAAAACAGATTTATTAATGAGCTTGAAGAATGGCTTTCCAGTAGCACCCGTATCTCCAGCGGCATTATCGGTGATGAAGGTGGAGCCATAGGTGCGCCTGCCTATGTTCAAGCGTTATTGGAAAAAACAGCCGATGCACTGGAAAAGATGCAACGTGTCAGTGCGTCGGATGACAATCAACGTGAGCTTTTAGCTAAGCAGTTAGGCGATATGCGAGAGACATTTGATCAACTAAACAACACCCAAAATGAAATTGCCCGTTTACTAAAAGCATCATTAGATCAGCCACAGGATGCCTCGGCCAACGAAGAACTACGTTCAGAATTAAGATTGCTGACAAAAACTATCGCCAACGCACTCGCAAATAGAGGCGGTTCATGACGCGAACACGTCGCAGACGTCCGCTCGATATCTGGCCTGCATTTGTTGATGCTACCGCATCACTATTAATGGTCGTAGTCTTTGCTTTGCTACTTGCCATTATAGGTCATCTTGTACTTAGTACCGCACTGAGTGGACGTGATGACGCGCTAGCGCAACTCAGCAGTCGCATAAATAAACTTGCAGAGATACTTTCTCTGGAACAAGCAGAGTCAACAAAACTTGAAGAACTATTAGCACTGCGAACGGCAAACCTTAACAAAGCCAACACACAACTAGCATCGCAACGCCAAACGATCGATGAAAAAAATAAATTATTATCCAAGCATGAATCAACGATTGCTAATCAATTAGAAATTTTAGAGACACTCAAGATTGATATCGCTACGTTAACCGCTTTACGTGATCGCTTAAAATCAGAACTTGAAAATGAAATAGCAGCACATGACAGTGTCAAACAAAAACTACTCGAAGAAAGCGAGCTTAATATTAATAACCTTGCACAAATGGAATTGCTCAATAGACAGTTACTCGAGCTCCGCCAACAACTATCTGATATTGCTAATGCACTGGAGATAGCGGAAAAAGATGTCGCACTAAAACAAACAGTCATTGATGATCTTGGCGCACGATTAAATACCGCTTTGGTGAATAAGGCGCAAATGTTACAACGCTACCGTTCAGAATTCTTTGGTCGATTACGAGATGCACTGAGTGATTATCCCGATATACGTATTGAAGGTGATCGCTTTGTATTTCCATCAGAACTTCTGTTTGAAACAGGTTCAGATGAACTTGGTTTGACCGGACAAAAACAAGTCAAGCAATTGGCAAAGACACTGCATGAAGTTGCCAAAATCATCCCGGATGATATTGATTGGGTACTACGCATTGATGGCCACACCGATAAACGTCCGATCAATAGTGGCATCTTTCGTTCAAATTGGGAGCTCTCTTCCGCGCGTGCCATTAGTATTGTTCGGGCAATGATAGAAAATGGCATCCCTGCAAAGCGCATGGCTGCAACCGGTTTTGCTGAACACCACCCTGTCGATACAAACGAAACCCCGGAAGCCTATGCTCGTAATCGACGCATTGAACTGAAGTTAACCAGTCGCTAGATAAAAATCAGACAATAAAAAACCACCCTATAGGTGGTTTTCATAAATGGCGCGCCCGGAAGGATAAATCTGGGCACTGGATAGAGAAAATTCCTTTCACAGCTTAATACCTGCCAGAAGCGGTTGATCTGGCTACCAAGTCAATATGGCGCGCTCCTCACTAAAAGCAAACGGTCAGGTCAGATAGAAGTTTGGATAGAGTACCAGCTACGAACTGGTTCAATATTTTTTCGGTACAAATGTCTGCGTATGCATCGCCGAGCGTTTATAACTTTTTCCTTCCTTCAGTGGAGGAATTTTCGGGACAATAGGCTTTAGGTCCTTATACGGGATCATACTCAGCAGGTGTGAAATACAATTCAGCCGAGCACGTTTCTTGTCATCTGAAGGAACAACATACCAGGGTGCCTGTGGGATATCAGTATTGAAGAACATCTCGTCTTTGCTCTTGGAGTAATCCTGCCAT